>NZ_LIRL01000112.1 GCF_001419795.1 Streptomyces niveiscabiei | reverse complement strand
GAGATCATCCGCGGCGTCGAGGAGGTCGCGCACGCGGCCGGCGTCGGCACGGTCGTCTCGGCGATCCACGGCCGCACCGGCGACGCCCGCGAGTGGATGCGCAACCTGAGGGCCCGCGCCTCGGGCGGCGTCATCCTGGTCACCTCGGACCTGGAGCCCACGCTGCACGAGGAGTTGAGGATCCTCGGCGTCCCCCTGGTGGTCGTCGACCCGACGGGCACGTACGCGGACGGCGTCCCGGTGATCGGCGCCGCCAACTGGTCCGGCGGCCTCGCCGCGACGGAGCACCTGCTGGCCCTGGGCCACCGCAGGATCGGCCTGATCGCGGGCCCCCCGAGACTCCTGTGCTCCCGCGCCCGTTACGACGGCTACCGCGCGGCCCTGGAGGCGGCGGGCGTCCCGGTGGACGACGCCCTCGTCGTACCCGGCGACTTCCAGTCCGCGTCGGGCTTCCGGGGCACGGGCACCCTCCTGGACCTCCCGGACCCGCCGACGGCCCTGTTCGCGACGAGCGACCGGATGGCGCTCGGCGCGGTGGAGGCGCTGCGCCAGCGGGGCCTGCGCGTCCCGCAGGACATGAGCGTCGTCGGCTTCGACGACCTCCCCGAAGTCCGCTGGTCCGCCCCGCCGTTGACGACCGTCCGCCAACCCCTCGCCGACATGGGCAAGTTGGCCGTCCGTACGGCCCTGCGCCTGGCGCACGACGAGCATCCCGACTCGCCGCGCGTCGAGTTGGGCACGGAACTGGTGGTGCGGTCCAGCACCGCACCACCAGCCCGCCCCTGAAACCCTCCTACTTGAGCGCGTTCCGGAGCGCGAAGTAGGCGGGTTTCGGCTTGAGTTGCTCGTCCCAGGGGAGAGCGGCCCCTTCACCGGGGAAGACGGCCGGGATCCACGAGTACTTGTCCGTGTAGTCCCAGATCGTGATGCCCACGCAGCGCCGCACCGACAGGCACGCGTCGGTCATGTCGGCGTACCACTGGGCCTGTTGGGCGAGTTTCTCCTCGGTCGCGGGCACGAACATCCGCACGTCGACCTCGGTGAGCGCGGTGTCGAGCCCCAGCCGGGAGAAGCGGCGGAGGTTGTCCTCCAGGGTCGTCGGATAGCCGTACTGGAGGGCCAGGTGCGCCTGGAGGCCGATCCCGTCGAGCGGCACGCCCTGGGCCTTCAGCTCCTTGGCGAGCTTGTAGTAGGCGTCGCTCTTGGGGCCGACGGCCTCGATGTTGTAGTCGTTGAGGTACAGCTTGACGCGCGGGTCGGCCTGCCGGGCCCAGCGCAGCGCGTCGGCGATGTAGCCGGGGCCGAGGGTCTTGTAGAAGATGGTCTCGCGGTAGGTGCCGTCCTCGTTGAACGCCTCGTTGACGACGTCCCAGGCGTACAACTTGCCCCGGTAGTGCCGGACTTCGGTCTGGATGTGGTTCTTGAGGACGGCCCGCAGCTCGGCCGCCGTCCACTCCTTGCCGGTCAGCCAGTCCGGGAGCTGGCTGTGCCAGACGAGGGTGTGGCCGCGCACCCGCTGGTGGTTGGCGCGGGCGAGGTTCACGATCTCGTCGCCGGCGGTGAAGTCGAAGACGCCCTGCTGGGGTTCGGTGGCGTACCACTTCATCCCGTTGCCCGGCGTGATCATGTCGAACTCGTGGCCGAGGATCTTCGTGTAGGGGGCATCGGTGAGTTCGGGGTTGTCGGTGGCGCTGCCGAAGTAACGCCCGTGCCGTTGGGCGAGGTCGGCGAGTGTCGCCTTGTGGTGCTGTTCCCCGGCCTGGGCGGCGGGGCCGCTCGCGACGCCGGCGGCGACGAGGGCGGCGGCGAGCGCCCCGGCGAGTCTGAGACGGGTGCGGACGAGCATGCTGCGACTCCTCAAGGGGGGTGAGCCGTACATGAGTTGGCCGGGTCAGCCTTTGGAGGCCCCGGCGGTGAGCCCGCCGACGAGCTGGCGCTCGGCGACGGAGTAGAACGCCAGGGCGGGCACCATGGCGAGGACGAGGTAGGCGAAGACCCGGGCGTACTCCGAGGAGTACTGCCCCTGGAACTGCTGGACCCCGATGGGGATCGTCCACCAGCTGGGGTCGGTGAAGACGAGCAGCGGCAGCAGGAAGTTGTTCCAACTCCCCACCACGGCAAGGACGGAGACGGTTCCGAGGGCGGGCCGGGCCATCGGCAGCAGCACCCGCCAGAAGAACCCGAGCGGCCCGCAGCCGTCGAGGGTCGCCGCCTCCTCCAGCTCCGCCGGGATCTCCCGGAAGAACCCGCGCAGGATGACGATGGTCACCGGTATCCCGAACGCGGCCTGCGGCAGGATCACCCCGAGCGGGTTGTCCAGCAGGTCGAGGGAGCGCAGCAGCAGGAACAGCGGCAGCGCGACGACCGCGAAGGGGAACATCAGCCCCATGGTGAACAGCGTGAACAGCGCCTCCCGCCCCCGGAAGGAGAACCGCGCGAAGGAGAACGCGGCGAGCGCGGAGACCCCGACCACCGCCACGGTCGTCGCGACGGCGATGAAGGTGCTGGACCCGACCATCCGCCAGAACGAGCTGGACCCGAGGATGTCGGTGTAGTTGGAGGTGATCCACTTCTCGGGCAGCCCCACGGGGTTGCGGGAGAGTTCGTCGGTGGTCTTGAACCCGGACAGCACCGCGTACAGCAGCGGTACGGCCATCATGGCGCCGACCATGACCAGGACGACGTGCAACGGCAGACTGCGCCAGCGCCTCTTCACGCGCCGCCTCCTCGCATGGTCGTGGTGGCCCCCTCCAGGTCCCGGCGCAGGACGTAGCGCTGGTAGATGAGGGCGAAGACGAGACTGATGACGAACATCGCGACGCTGATCGCGCTGGCGTAGCCGACCTGGTAGCGCTTGAAGCCGTACTGGAACAGCGACACGGCCATGGTCTCGGAGTGGTGGTCGGGCCCGCCGCCGGTGGTCACCCACACCAGGTCGAAGAGCTGGATCGCGCCGATCACCGACAGGAACACGCTGATCCTGAGGGTCGGCGCGAGCAGCGGCAGCGTGATGGAGCGGAACCGCTGCCAGGGCCCGGCGCCGTCGATGAGCGCGGCCTCCTTCAACTCGGCCGGGATGGACTGGAGTCCGGCGAGGTAGAGCATCATGTGGAAGCCGAAGTACTTCCAGGTCATGACGAGGAAGAGCGTCGCGAGCACGGTCGAGGGGTCGGAGAACCACTCCCCGCCGAGCCCGTCCAGCCCGATCCGGCCGAGGAGTTGGTCCGCGAACCCGTCGTCGGGCGCGAACAGCATGCTGAAGAGGATGCCGGTGATCGCCTCGGAGAGGATGTACGGCGCGAAGAACAGCATCCGGTAGACGGCCCGCCCGCGCAGTTTCTGGTTGAGCGCGACGGCGAGGGCGAGCGCGAACGGCAGCTGGACGACGACGGAGAGCCCGATGATCACGGCGCCGCGCCCCAGGTCCCCGATGAACACGGAGTCCTGGAGCAGCCGCGTGTAGTTGTCGAACCCGATGGCCTCGGAGGGCCACCCGAACCCGCCCCAGCGGAAGAAGGACGCGTACACGGCGAACAGCATCGGCAGCAGCACCAGCACGCCGAACAGCACGAGCGCGGGCACCTGGAACGCGAAGGCGGTGAACCAGTGCGCGATCCGCCGCCGGGAGCGCGCACGCCGGGAGACGGGCGGCTCCTTCACCGCCGTACCCCGCTCCTCCTCGACGAACGTCGAGGTCACTGCTCTTCCTTGGCGGTCTTCGTGATCGCCTCGGTGACCTGCTTCGGCGACTTGGACCCGGCGATGAGCCCGGCCACGCTGTCGTTGACCTGCTGCCCGACGGCGGGCGCGTAGGCCTGGTCGAGGTAGAGCTGGAACCCGGTGGCGGCCTTCAACTGGGCCTGTACGGCGGAGAGGTTGGGGTCCTTGAGCGCGGACTCGGCGGCGGGCACGACCGGCAGCGCCCCGGTCTTGGAGACGAGTTCGATGTCGGTGGCCTCGGAGGCGAAGAACTTCAGGAAGTCCACGGCCGCCTGGGGCGCGCCCTTGCGCAGCGCGTGGCCGCCGCCCCCGCCGAACACCTCGGTGATCGCGCCCTTGCCGCCCTCGACCGCGGGGAAGGGGAAGAACCCGAGGTCGGCGCCGATGCCCTTGCCCGCGTCGGCCTCGACGGTGGGCGCCCACTGGCCCATCAGCTCCATCGCCGCCTTGGCGTTGCCGACGGCCGCGGCCTGCCCGGTCGGGGTGGAGTAGGCGGCCCCGAGGAACCCCTTCTGGAACGGCTGGAGGTCGATCAGCGCCTGGAGGTGCTGCCCGGCCTGCACGAACCCGTCGCCGGTGAAGTCCTTGTCTGAGTCGGCCTTCTGGAGGGCGTCGAGCCCGGCCGTACGCATCGCGAGGTACGCCCAGTAGTACATCCCGGTCCAGCTCTCCTTGCCGGCGAGCGCGAGCGGGGTGACCCCGGAGGCCTTCAGCTTCCGTACGGCGTCGAGGAATCCGGACCAGGTGGTGGGCGGCGCGGCGATCCCGGCCTTCTTGAACAGCGCCTTGTTGTACCAGAACCCGATCATGCCGATGTCGAACGGGATGCCGTACACCTTGTCGTCGATGAGGTACGGCGCCTTCGCGACCGGCAGCAGGCCGTCGGACCAGGGCTTGGTGCGGTCGGTGAGGTCCTCGACGAGCCCGGCGTCGACCTGCTGTTTGAGGACGCCGCCGCCCCAGGTGTGGAAGATGTCGGGGAGCTTGCCGGAGGCGGTCTGCGCCGTCATCTTGGATTTGTAGGCGTCGTTCTCCAGCTGGACGATCTTGATCTTGACGCCCGGGTTCTGGCTCTCGAACTTCTTGGCCAGAGCCGCCCAGACGTCCTTGGCGGGCTGGGTCGTGGAGATGTTCCACCACTCGACGGTGGTCGTGCCCCCGGACGATCCCCCGTCCGAGTCGCCGCCGCAGCCGCTCAGCGCCGTCACGCCCAGACCGGCCGCGGCGGAGGCTCCCAAGAAGCCTCGGCGGGAGAGTGCCGGGTCGCCCATTGTGCTCTCCTCGATTGATCGAAAGTTTCGTAGCAGATCCAGAAAGCTTCGCTGCTGCCGCACCCTAGAGACAGCCTCCGAGCGGAGGCAACCCCTTGAACACGGTCAATTCGAAGGCCAGTTGGAGAACGCTCCCCAGCCCGTTCCACGGAAGCCACCCCAAGACGGTTCGAAACATTCGGCTCGAACGGCGAACATTACGAAATCGCAGCCTTCGCCGACGATGACACTGGGTGTCCACTCCCCCGTACGGCCCAGTCCACCTCCACGGCCTCACACCCGCCCCGACCAGGCCAGTCTTAACGCAAGCTTGACGCCGCCCACCCCCCGAACCCCAGGCCCGCGTGTCACTCTCTGCTTACGCTGTAGCCGCCGTCCGCGTGATGGCCGGAACCGCACCCGCGCCGCACCCCTGGAGCACCGCCGATGGCCACGACCGAACGACCAGCACCCAGCCGCCTCAGGGCCTGGATGCTGGAGGGCCTGTCCGACATGGGCAAGGGCCGGACGGCCGAGAGCGACCAGGGCGAGAGCGAGCAGAAGCCCGAGGTCCACCGCGGCCAGCCCTGGTACCGCGTCATGTGCCTCACCGGCGTCGACTACTTCTCCACCCTCGGCTACCAGCCCGGCATCGCCGCCCTCGCCGCCGGGCTCCTCTCCCCGGTCGCGACGATCGTCCTCGTGATCGTCACCCTCGCGGGCGCGCTCCCCGTCTACCGCAGGGTCGCCGAGGAGAGCCCGCACGGCGAGGGCTCGATCGCGATGCTGGAGCGCCTGCTCTCCTTCTGGCAGGGCAAGCTGTTCGTCCTCACCCTGCTGGGCTTCGCCGCGACCGACTTCCTCATCACGATCACCCTCTCCGCCGCCGACGCCTCCACCCACCTGGTGGAGAACCCGCACCTCACCAGCGCCCTGCACGGCAAGCAGATGCTGATCACCCTGGTCCTGGTCGCGCTGCTCGGCGCGGTCTTCCTCAAGGGGTTCCTGGAGGCGATCGGCGTCGCGGTCGTCCTGGTCGGCGCCTACCTCACGCTGAACGTCGTGGTCGTGGCCGTCGGACTGTGGCACGTCATCACCGCCGGCCATGTGGTCACCGACTGGTCCAACGCGCTCACCACAGAGCACGGAAACGTTTTTGCGATGGTCGGCGTCGCCCTGATCGTCTTCCCTAAGCTCGCCCTCGGCCTCTCCGGCTTCGAGACCGGCGTCGCCGTCATGCCGAACGTCAAGGGCGACCCGGACGACACCGAGGAACGCCCCGCGGGCCGCATCCGCGACACCAAGAAGCTCCTCACCACCGCCGCCCTCATCATGAGCGGCTTCCTCATCGCCACCAGCTTCATCACCACCCTCCTCATCCCCGAGAAGGAGTTCAAGACCGGCGGCGACGCCAACGGCCGCGCGCTCGCCTACCTCGCCCACGACTACCTCGGCAGCGCCTTCGGCACGGTGTACGACGTGTCGACCATCGCCATCCTCTGGTTCGCCGGCGCCTCCGCGATGGCGGGCCTGCTCAACCTGATGCCGCGCTACCTGCCCCGGTACGGCATGGCCCCGCACTGGGCCCGCGCCGTGCGCCCCATGGTCATCGTGTTCACGCTGATCGCCTTCCTGGTGACCTGGATCTTCGACGCCGACGTCGACGCGCAGGGCGGCGCGTACGCCACCGGCGTGCTCGTCCTCATCAGCTCGGCCGCGATCGCCGTGACCATCGCCGCGCACAAGGCGGGCCAGCGCAACTGGACCATCGGCTTCGGCGTCATCGCCGCCGTCTTCCTCTACACGACGGTCGCCAACGTCATCGAACGCCCCGACGGCGTCAAGATCGGCGCCTGCTTCATCGCCGGCATCATCCTCGTCTCCCTGCTCTCCCGCCTCGCCCGCGCCTTCGAGCTGCGCGTCACGAGCGTCACCCTCGACCCGATGGCGGAACGTTTCGTACGGGACATGGCGAGCCGCAAGATCCGCCTGATCGCCAACGAGCCGGACCGGCGCGACGTCGCCGAGTACCGCGAGAAGATCGAGCAGATCCGCGAGGACAACGACATCCCCGGCCAGGAGGACTACGTCTTCGTCGAGGTCACCGTCACCGACCCCTCCGAGTTCGAGGCGAGCCTCACCGTACGGGGCGAGGTCCTGCACGGCCGCTACCGCGTCCTGACCCTGGAGCACTCCTCCATCCCCAACGCCCTCGCGGCCCTCCTGCTGCACATCCGCGACTCCACCGGCTGCACCCCGCACATCTACTTCGAGTGGACCGAGGGCGGCCCCTTCACCAACTTCCTCCGCTTCTTCCTCTTCGGCCAGGGCGAGGTGGCCCCGGTGACCCGCGAGGTCCTCCGCGAGGCAGAACCGGACCGCGCCCGCAGGCCGAGGGTCCACACGGGCTGAGATCCGTACGCGGCTCTGTCGGGCCCGGGGTCGCCGTACCAGCTCAGGAGCGTCGTACGGCGACCTATCGTGACCGCATGCACTCCTACACCATCGGCCAGGCCGCCCGTCTCCTGGGCGTCAGCCCCGACACCGCACGCCGCTGGGCGGACGCGGGCCGCTTCACCACCCACCGCGACGACGCGGGCCGGCGCCTCGTCGACGGCACCGACCTGGCCGCGTTCTCCGTCGAGCTGGCCCGCTCCGACGGCGACGAGACCCCCTCGCACACGTCCGTCCGCAACGCCTTCCCCGGCATCGTCACGGCCGTGAAGCTCGGCGACGTCGCCGCCCAGGTCGAGATCCAGGCGGGCCCGCACCGACTGGTCTCCCTGCTCACCCGGGAAGCGGTGGAGGAGCTGGGCCTCGAAGTGGGCATGGAGGCGACGGCCCGGGTGAAGTCGACGAACGTCCACATCGACCGGACCTGACCACCCTCGCGGGAGCGCACATACCAGCCGGATCACCCATTACCCCAGCTCATGCAATGAGACAGGCCATCTACGGCTAGCAGATGCGGCAGTATCATCATCACGGCCGTCAGCCGACCCGTCTCCGAGGAGTACCCGTGATGACCCGTCCCGCGCCCCGCCCCCGCCGGCTGCTCCAGGTGACCGGCGCGGGGGTCGCCGCGCTGCTGACGCTGAGCGCGTGCTCCTCGGACTCCACGCCGGCCCCCGGCACACCCCCGTCCGCCTCCGGCAAGGTGTCCGGCACCGTCACCGTCTTCGCCGCCGCCTCCCTCAAGGAGACGTTCACCGCGCTCGGCGAACAGTTCGAGAAGGCCCACCCCGGTACNNTGTTCGCCGCGGCCAGCACCAAGACCATGGCCATCGTCACCGACAAGAAGGACAACGCCACGACGCCGGTCACCTTCGTCCGCAACCAGCTGGAGATCGCCACCCTGCCGGGCAACCCCGACAAGGTCACCGGCCTCAAGGACCTCACCAGGGCCGGCCTCAAGGTCGTCCTGTGCGACAGGACGGTGCCCTGCGGCGCCGCGGCCGACAAGATCCTCACCGCGACGGGGGTCGAGGTCACACCCGTGTCGTACGAGCAGGACGTCAAGTCCGCGCTCACGAAGGTCGAGCTCAAGGAAGCGGACGCGGCCCTCGTCTACAAGACCGACGTCCACGCCGCCGGCGCGTTGGGGGCGTCCTTGAGGAGGGTGATCGGGTAGTCGTTCACGGCCTGGGAGGACTCGGGGAAGTCGATGCCCTGGACCTTGGCGCCGGCGGCGTGGACGTCGGTCTTGTAGACGAGGGCCGC
>NZ_LIRL01001119.1:435-2836 GCF_001419795.1 Streptomyces niveiscabiei | reverse complement strand
CGACCACCGCGAGCCCGACCGGCAGCGGCCCCCCAAGTGCCCCCAGAATCCCGGCGACCAGCACACCGAGCCCGACGGGCATCAGCCGCCGCCCGTACCGCCGCACGAGGTGCGCGCCGGCCGCCCAGGAGGCCACGGCGAGCCCCAGGGACCAGGGCGCGAGGGCCAGGGACGAGGCCAGGACGCCTTCGCCGAGGCCGAGTTGGAGGTGGAGCACGACGACGGTCGTCAGCCCGCCGGTCGCCGCGAAGAAGGCCATGGAGGTGAACAGGGCGGCGGGGAAACCCCGTTGGGCGAACAGGCTGCGTTCCAGCAGGGGTTCGGGCGTACGGCGCTGGTGCAGGACGAACACCGCGAGGACGGCGGCCCCGGCGACCAGCGACACCCCGGACACCCCGGACACCCCGATCAGCGGGTGCACGACCAACCCGGTCCCGAGGGCGACGAGTCCCGTGCCGGTGAGGTCGAGAGCGGGCCGGAGCGGAGCGCGGTCCTCGGGAAGCGACCGCGCGAGGACGAGCACGGCCACCGCGAGCGGCACGTTCACGAGGAACGCGGCCCGCCAGGACACCGTATGCGTCAGCACCCCGCCCAGCAGCGGCCCGCACACCCCCGCGAGCCCCATCACCGGCCCGATCCACCCGAGCGCACGCGGCAGTTCGGGCCCGCTGAACATCGCCTTGATGAGTCCGACGGTCTGCGGTACGACGGCTGCCGCCGCCGCGCCCTGCACCGCGCGCAGGGCGATCAGGACCCCGGCGGACGGCGCGAGCGCGCACCCCGCCGAGACGACGGCGAACCCGGCGACGCCGGTCACGAAGACCCGGCGCCGGCCCACGATGTCACCGAGCCTGCCGCCGAGGACCAGCAGGACGGCGAAGGGCAGGGTGTAGGCGGCGGTGAACCACTGCACGTCCGACACCGGGCCGCCGAGGTCGGTGTGGACGACGGGGGCGGCGACCTGGACGACGGTCGCGTCGAGCAGGTTCATGGCCTCGGCGATCAGGAGGGCGACGAGGGCGGGACGGCGTGTTGCAGCAAGCGTTCTCATACGGTTTCTCCCCGGAGACGGTTCGCGTCGGGCGACGGCTCCGCCAGGTGACGGTTCGCGCCGGACGACGGCTCGCGTCAGGTTCGGAGAGAGATCCGCGCGGGCTCCAGCGCGAGCGGGGGAATCGGTGATTTCCTCCGTACGAGGGCCCGTCGGCGAGGAAAGCTCACGCCCCCGACAGGACGGCGACCGTCTCGGCGTGGTTGCCGGCCCTCGCCCACTCCAGCGGGGTGAGGCCCGTGCCGTGGTCCTCCCGGAGAGCGGGGTCAGCGCCGTGCGCGAGCAGGACGCGGACCGTGTCGGTGTGGCCCCAACAGGCCGCTGCGCACAGGGGAGTTCCCTCGGCGCCGAGGCCCGCGCTCTCCTCGTCCGGTGGAGCGCCGGCGGCCAGCAGGTGCCGGACGGCCTCGGTGTTGCCGTGGACGCTGGCCGCGTAGAGGGGGGTGGTGCCGTCGGCGTTGCGGGCCCGGGGGTCGGCGCCGGCCTTCAGGAGCGCGGCGACCTCGGTGCCGTTCTCGTGCAGTGCCGCGCTCATCAGGCGGCGGGTGAGCTTTTTCTGGCGTCTTCTGTTCATCGGAGGGGAGATTAGGGGGCGGATTCCGGATGCGCTTCCGGATTTTCTCGGCCACCGTCTCCCGGACAGCAGAAAACCCGCCCCAACCGGGACGGGTTCTCTTCTTGAGCGCCGGGCAAGCCTTGCACTTGCATCTCCCCGCAGGAAGCGGGACGTCTTTCCTTGGACCACCAACGCGCGTTCTGTTCCGCCTTGTTCGGCGGCCAGCTCGTGATCGAACCTTACCCCACGCGGAGGGGTGCGCCGCAACTCGGCTCACAACTCGGCCAGCGTCGGCAGGAGTTCGGCCGCCGCCGCGATGTCCGCCGTGAGCGGCCGGTCGTCCGTGCCGGTCGGCAGCGCGGCCGAGGCCGTCGTGAAGGCCGGGGTCGGCGGCTGGGTCGGCCGGAGCCGAAGTGCCCTGACGGCGCTGACCAGTTCGCAGGCGAGGAGGGTCGTGTACGCGTCCGCCGCCCGCAGCGACTGGCGCGCGGACTGGCCCGCGAAGCTCGCGGCCTCCTCCAGGCCGAGGGAGACCACGGCGTGCCCCGAGGAGGCCGGGACCGCCTGTGAACGCAGCTCCGCGAGCGCCGAGTTGGCCGTGTACTCCAGGATCATCGCCCCCGAGCTGCTCGCCGGCCCGTCCGCCAGGAACGGGGCGAGGCCGGTGAGTTCGGGGTGGCCGAGCGCGGAGAGGCGGGCGGTGGAGAGCTGGGCCGTCTTCAGGAGGGCCAGGTTCAGCCCGTCCAGGGCGAGCGCGAGGGGCGCCGCGAAGAAGCCGCCGTGGTGGTAGGCGG
>NZ_LIRL01001119.1:0-425 GCF_001419795.1 Streptomyces niveiscabiei | reverse complement strand
TGCGGGAACGCCCGGAACCCGTACGGATCCTGCACCCGCCGCGCGGCCACGACCGGCACCTCCGGCCATCCCAGCAGCCGCCGCACCTCCCCCGCCGCGTGCGCGGCACCGGCGTACGGCCGCAGCGCGTGCACGGGAGCGGCGTACGCCTCGGCCGACCCGGACACAGCGGCGAGCGAGAGCGCGGCGACGACATGCGTGGCCCGCAGCAGGGCGTCCAACTCCCGCCAGGCCAGGGCGGCTTGAGCGAGAGCAAGGGCGTTGCTGCTCAACAGGGCGAGGGCGTCACCGGGTTGAAGGGCGACGGGCGCGGGGTGCTCACCGAACTCCGGGCGAACCGCAGCCACTTCAGTCACTGAAACCGCAGCCGAGGCGGACACCGAGGTCGAGACCGACCCCGAGGCCGATGCCTGCGCCAAGGCCAG
>NZ_LIRL01001118.1 GCF_001419795.1 Streptomyces niveiscabiei | reverse complement strand
GGTCAGGTCCGCGTGGTGCCAGGTCAGGCCGGGTTCGGGGGCGGGCCGGCGGCGGCTGATGCCGGTGACCTGCCAGCCGTCGCGCAGCAGGCGGTGACAGACGGCCGCGCCGATGCCGGAACTGACGCCGGTGACTAGGGCGTTGCGGGTCATGCCGGTGCGGGTCATGCCGGTGACACCTCCGCGAGGACCACCTCGACCCCCCGCCCCCGCAGTTCGGCCACGATCGACGGGTCCGCGTCGGTGTCCGTGATCAGTGTCCACTCGCCGGGGAGCGTCGCCCAGGCGTGGAACGGGCGCCGGCCGAGTTTCGCGGCGTGGGCGAGGACGTACACCTCGTCGGCGCGGCGGGCCATCAGTTCCTTCAGGCGGGTCTGGCGCAGGTCGGCTTCGCAGATGCCGCGTTCGGGGGAGATGCCGTCCGTGCCGAGGAAGACGCGGTCGAAGGTCATGCGTTCGAGGGCGGCCTCGGTGAGGGGGCCGACGAAGCCCTGGCTGAGCGGGCGGAGGGTGCCGCCGAGGCATTCGACGTGGACGGTGTCGACGTCGGAGAGTTCCTGAAGGGCCGTCAGACCTGTGGTGGCGACGGTGAGTTCCTTCGCGGAGCGCAGTTCGTGGGCGAGGGCGCCGACCGTGGAGCCGGCGTCGAGGAGGACGGTCTCCCCCGTGCGGACCTCGGCGGCGGCCCGGCGCGCGATGGCCCTTTTCGCCTCGAACGCCTCGCCGGTGCGCTGCCGCAGCGACGCCTCGGGGTGCGCGGTGAGCGGCATGGCGCCGCCGTAGGTGCGGGCGAGGCGGCCGTCGGCGGTGAGGCGGGCGAGGTCGCGGCGGATCGTGGAGGCGGTGACGCCGAACCGTTCGGAGAGTTCCTCGACGCTGGTGAGGCCGGTGGTGGTGGCGAGGTGCAGGATCCGGTCGCGCCGGGCCTGGGAACCGGTGGGAGACATCAGTTTCGTGGGTCCTTCGCATGCCGTTCGGTCAGCGGGTCTGGGTCATGCGCGAACCCTCAGTGGGCCGGTACGGACGACATCTCGGCGGCCTGGCGCAGGGCCTCGACCATGCTACCGGCCTCGGCGACGCCCTTCCCCGCGATGTCGAAGGCCGTTCCGTGGTCCACGGACGTCCGGATGACGGGCAGTCCGACGGTGAGGTTCACCCCGGACTCGATGCCGAGGACCTTCACGGGGCCGTGCCCCTGGTCGTGGTACATGGCGACGATCAGGTCGTAGTCGCCGCGCCCGGCGAGGAAGAACGCGGTGTCGGCGGGGAGCGGTCCGCGCGCGTCGATGCCGTCGGCGCGCAGCACCTCCAGCGCGGGCACGATCTTCTCCTCCTCCTCGCCGTACCCGAAGAGCCCGTTCTCCCCGGCGTGCGGGTTGATGCCGCACACGCCGATCACCGGGTCCGGGACCCCGGCGCGGACCATCGCCTCGTGCCCGCGCCGCACGGTGCGCTCCACGAGGCCCGGTTCGATGCGGTTGACGGCGTCGATGAGGCCGATGTGGGTGGTGACGTGGATGACCTTCACCTTCGGCGTCGACAGCATCATCGACACCTCGTCGACGCCGGTCAGGTGGGCGAGGAGTTCGGTGTGGCCGGGGTAGAGGTGTCCGGCGGCGCGCAGGGCCTCCTTGTTGAGGGGGGCGGTGCAGATGCCGTGGACGTCGCCCTTGAGGGCGAGGTGGGCCGCCGTGCGGACGTACTGGTACGCGCCTTCGCCCGCGATCGGCGACAGCGCGCCCCAGGGGAGGTCGGCGGGGAGGAGGGCGAGGTCGACGACGTTGATGCGGCCGGGCGTGAACGCGGCGTCGGCGGGCGTCTCGACGGGCACGATGTCGCAGTCGGCGCCCAGGATCGCGGCGGCCTGCCGCAGGCGTCCGGCGTCGCCGATGACGACGGGACGGCAGCGCGCGAGGGTGTCCGCGTCGAGCAGGGCGGGGACGATCACCTCGGGGCCGATGCCCGCGCCGTCTCCCATGGTCACCGCGATGAGCGGCAGCGAGCGGTCGTCGGTGGGGGTGGCGTTCACCTGGGG
>NZ_LIRL01001117.1:545-2024 GCF_001419795.1 Streptomyces niveiscabiei | reverse complement strand
GGAACTCGACGCGCGGGCCGGAAAGTTGGCGCGGGGGCTCGTCCAGCGTGGGGTGGTGCCTGGGGATCGGGTGGGGGTGTGTCTCGACCGTAGCGCCGAGCTTGTCGTCGTGCTGCTGGCCGTGCTGAAGGCCGGGGGGACGTATGTGCCGGTGGACCCCGCGTATCCGGCGGAGCGGATCGCGTACACGGCTCGGGATGCCGGGGTGCGGGTGATGGTGACGCGGTCGGCGGGGTTCGCCGACGCGGTCTCGCCGGATGAACTCGTTGGTCAGGAGGGTGAGTTGTCTGCGCCGGGGGACGGGGCGGCGTACGTCATCTATACGTCCGGGTCGACGGGGCGGCCCAAGGGGGTCGTCGTACCGCATCGGAATGTCGTCGCGCTCGTCGAGGCGACGCGGGAGGAGTACGGGCTGGGTGCGGAGGACGTGTGGACGTGGTTCCACTCCGCCGCCTTCGACTTCTCCGTGTGGGAGATCTGGGGGTGTCTGCTCACCGGGGGGCGGCTGGTCGTCGTGCCGTACTTCGTGTCGCGGGAGCCGGACGCCTTCCGGGATCTGCTGGTGTCCGAGCGGGTCAGCGTGCTCAGCCAGACGCCGTCCGCGTTCGGGCAGTTGATGAGTGTCGAACACGGGGCTGTGGGCGTTCGGTTGGTGGTGTTCGGGGGTGAACCCCTCGACGCACGGGGGGTGTTGCCGTGGTTCGACCTGCATCCCGCGTGCCGGCTGGTGAACATGTTCGGGATCACCGAGACCACGGTCCATGTCACCGAGCAGACCCTCACCCGGGCGCTGGCTCTCGCCGGGACCCGTTCCGTGGGGCGGGCGTTGCCCGGGTGGCATCTGTATGTCACCGGCCCCGAGGGCGAGTTGTTGCCGCCCGGCGTCGCGGGTGAGATCCGTGTCGGGGGTGCCGGGGTCGCTCTCGGATATCTCGGGCAGGAGGAGTTGACCGCCGAGCGGTTCGTGCCGGACCCGTACGGCGACGGGCGGCTCTATCGCAGCGGTGACCTCGGGCGGCTGCGTCCCGACGGGCGGCTCGAACACCTCGGCCGTATCGACAGTCAGGTCAAAGTCCGGGGATTCCGGATCGAGTTGGACGAGATCCGCAACGTACTGCTGGAGGATGCCGATGTGCGGACGGCGGCCGTTGTCGTCCACCGTGCGGGGGACGCGGCCGGGGCGCGGATCGATGCGTACGTCGTCCTGAACGGCGGCAGCGCGGGCACCGTCCGCGCACGTGCCGCCGGCCTGCTGCCCGAGTACATGGTGCCGGCGACGGTCACCGTCCTGGATGCCCTGCCGTTGACGGCGAACGGGAAGCTGGACGTGTCGCGGCTCGTCGCGACGCCGACGCCCGCGCCCGCGCAGCAACAGGAGCAACCGGTTACTGACGATCTCACCGCCCGTCTCATCCGGATCTGGAGCGACGTCCTCGGCACGGACGTCGGTCCCGACGACGACTTCTTCGAACTCGGCGG
>NZ_LIRL01001117.1:0-507 GCF_001419795.1 Streptomyces niveiscabiei | reverse complement strand
CGGGGCCTCTGACCGGACGCCGACAACCGCCGTAGAAACCGCGCAGAAACCCGTTACAGAAACGAGGGAGCCCCATGTCCGACGAGCGCTTCGAGGTGACCCGCGAGATAGCCGCGCCCCCGGCCCGCATCTTCGCCCTCCTCACCGACCCCCGCGGCCACGTCTCCATCGACAGCTCCGGCATGCTCCAGTCCGCCGACGGCGAGCGCGTGACCAAGGCTGGTGACTCCTTCGTCGTACACATGGACCGCGAGGCGCTCAACGACCGCCCGATGGGCCGGTACGACGTGACGGTCGTCATCACCGCGTACGACGAGGACGCGCTGATCGAATGGACGCCGACGTCGCCCGGCTTCAAGCCGGACATCGACCACCGGTACGGCTATGTCCTGCGCGCCATCCCCACCGGCACGCACATCACCTCGTACTACGACTGGAGCCAGATCCACGAGCGTTACCGTGCGGCCGGCGTCTTCCCCATCCTCCAGGAGTCCGCCCTCCGCGCGA
>NZ_LIRL01001116.1 GCF_001419795.1 Streptomyces niveiscabiei | reverse complement strand
GCGGGGAGAGTGCCCCGCCCCGGTGGTCCCCGGGTGCTACTTCAGGGGCTGGTTCAGGTACGGGTCGGAGACCGCCTCGCGCAGGCTCGACCAGGCCCGGGAGTTGGCCACCGCCAGGTCGCAGTGGGGGCCGGGGTCGCGGTAGTTCCACTGGAGGGCCGCCTTGACGCCGGTGAGCCTCTTGAGGACCGAGGGGACCTCGGCGTACCAGTCGGCCTGGCGGCCGGGGCGGGTCGGGTCGTTCGCGGTGCCGAACTCGGAGAGCATCAGCGGTTTGCCGTCGGAGATGTTCCTGCGCATCCAGTCGTGCGTGGCCTGCTGGGTCTGGGCGAAGGAGAGCCAGCCGGCCTTGTGGCACCGGTAGTAGTTGTACTGGTTGTAGGCCACCCAGTCGACGTAGTCGTCGCCGGGGTACATCCGCTTGATGAGGTCGGCGTGGCCCAGGTACCCGGTGGTGATCCAGGTCCACACGACGTTGGTGACGCCGAGGGCGCGGAACCGGTCGTGGATGTGCCGGTAGGCGCGTACGTAGTCCTCGGGAGTTCCGCTCGCCGGGGTACGCGTATCCATCTCCAGGTCGAAGGAGAGGAACACCTTCTTCCCGTACGCCTTGATCCGTTTCGCCTGGACGTCGATCACCGAGGCGTCGAGGTCACCGGCCGTGATCTGTTTCCACGTCGGCTGCTGGGCCGCCGTACCGCCCCAGACCTTGCTCTCCCAGGAGAGCAGGAGGAGGCGGTCCTTGCCGACCTCGCGTTCCTCGTCGGTGAGCAACTGGCCTTCCCTGCGCGCCCCTTGGACCTGGGACATGTCGTGGTACGTGTAGACGATGTCGAGGGGGCGGCCGATCTGCCGCTCGTACGCCCTCACCTTCTGGGGAAGGTCGTCCTTGTCGTGCGGCACGAACGCGCCGAACCAGGCCCCGCAGGGCGGTTCCAGCAGGGCCGTGGGCGCGCACCGGCCGCCCTGGGCCGAGGGCCGCGAGCCGCCCAGGTCCTGGTCGCCGGAGGAGTCGTCCTTGAGGAGGAGTACCGCGGTGAGGGTGACACCGGCGGTCAGTACGGCGGTGAGCGCGAGGCGCCGGGGGCGGGGCCGGGGACGTCCTCGATGTCGTCCGTGGGAGTGAGGGGTACGGGGTACCCCGGGGGTGCGCTGGCCCGTGATACCTGAGCGGTACACCGGCCGTCGGCGGGCGTTTCGTAAACGGTGGAGCCACCTCACAGGGCAGTACCTTTCGCAGTCCGCGGGGAGGCGCGCAGGCGCGGGCAGAACGCCGCGATGGTGGTCAGCAGCGTCAGGGTGAGCAGGACGCGCTGCGCGCTGAAGGCGTGCGTGGCGATGAACACCGTCCCGACGACCAGGACGGCGGACACGCTCACGAAGACGGTCAGCATCAGCCGCTCCAGGAGGTCGGAGTGGCGTGCGAAGGCCGGGTCGCGGCCTTCGACGGGACCCTCGGCGGGCCGCGCCGCGAGCGCGGGCCCGCAGATTCTGACCAGGGCCCCGCCCGGCCCCGCCGCCAGGAACAGCACGACGGCGGCGGCTCTGAGCGGTGATCCGCCGGGCAGCGCGAGGGAGCTGACGGCGAGCCAGCCGGCGAACGGGGCCGCCATCCGGACGACGAGTTCCTGCGGGGTCATCGGGCCGTCTCCTTCAGCACGTACGCCACCCCCGCCTCGTTGCCCGCGACCCGTTCGAACAGGGGCGACGCGGCGACCGAGGCGCGGATGCGGTCCAACTGGGCTTTCGTGAGGAGGCCGTTCATCTCCGAGTCCGCGTACTGGCCCTGGGACAGGACCAGATAGGCGCGGGCCGGGGACTCGACGGCCGACATGTCGGTGGCGAGCGTCGCCGCCGGGTTCCTCAGGATCGTGTCCACGTGCGCGCGCGAGTCGTCGAGGAACCAGTAGTGGTCGACGCGCCAGTAATCCGCGTACGCCAGGGGGTAGTTGCGGTCCGCCGCGACGACCAGGGAGCCCGCCGGGGCGCGGTCGAAGACCTGCTGGACGAGGTGGACCTCGGCGGGCGGGAAGTAGCTGATGCGGTCCTTGCCGGAGTAGCTCGGGACGAACGCGAGCGTGCCGGCGAGCAGGGCGGCGAGCGGCAGCCAGGTGTAACGCCGTTGGCGCGTACGGGGGTTGAGTTCCGTCGCCGTGAGGGTCCTGACCTGTGGCAGGAGCGCCGCCGCCGCGAAGAACGCCGCGCCGGGGAGCATGAACATCAGGACGCGGAAGATCATCTCGCTGCCGTAGCTGCTCGCCGCGAACATCGGCAGCGGGGCGAGCGCGAGCAGCAGCAGGGGCAACGCCCGGTGGCGCAGCACCGGTTGGCGCCAGGCGCCGAGCGCCGCGAGCAGGATCACCGATGCGGACAGCAGGCGGGCGGCCCAGGACGTCGTGATCGCGCCCGTGCCGGTGGGGGTGGCGCCGTAGCCCGTCTCGACGTTGCCGCCGATGTCGCCGACCGAGCGCAGCATGTCCGGCATCGTCGCCGACAGGAACGGCAGGGCGGCGGTCAGGCACCAGGCGAGGAAGATGACGACCGTGGTGACCAGCGGAACCCTGTCCCGGTAGCGGCGCGCGCAGAAGAGGGCCGCGAGGCAGATCACCAGCATGCCCGGGGTGAGCTGGTGGGAGATGACGATGCCGACGACGAACAGGGTGAGGACGACGGTCCATACGGCCGCGCGGGAGCGGGCGTCGGGGGTACGGGGTGCGGCGTACCTCCTGAGGACTACGGCGAGTACGCCGAGGTGGAGGGCGAAGGCGACGGACTGGGGGGAGAAGTAGTCCTGGCCCACCCAGTTGGCGACGTAGAACAGCCATACCGCCGTCCAGACCAGGCGCCGGTCCTCGGTGAACGTGCGGTAGATCAGCAGCAGGGGGAGCAGCAGCATCAGGCTGGAGACGAGGGGCCACCACGCCATGAACTGGGCCGCCGAGTCGACTCCCAGGAGGCGTACGAGCGTCGCCTGCGCCGCGAAGAAGCCGGGCCACTGGTCGTAGACGGCCATGTCGCCGAGGGCGTCCGAGCCCTGGAGGCGGCCCGCCGTGAGGAGGTGGTCGATCACCGCGTCGTGCTTCCACGCCCAGGCGTACAGGGGGGTGGGGTACAGGACGGCCTGGGTCGCGCGCTCCATCGCCAGCAGGCCGACGAGGTACGCCGGCGCCCAGGCGGGGTGCCTGCGGCGGGAGTTGACGAGGGTGCACCAGAACCCGGCCGTCAGCACGGCCAGTCCCGCCCAGAACGCCGGATGCAACGCCGTGACCAGCCCGAAGTCGTCCAGCTTCCCGACGTCCGTGTGCCCCACGGCGTACGCCCACAGCCCCATCGCCCCGGCCAGCCCCGCCGCGGACCACAACGCCGAGTGGTACCAGGGGCGCGCGGGCGGGAGGTCGGCGAGGTCGGTGACGGGGTCCTCGGGGTGCGAGGC
>NZ_LIRL01001115.1 GCF_001419795.1 Streptomyces niveiscabiei | reverse complement strand
GTTGTGTGGGGTGCGGGGTGTGTGCCCCGGGTGTGTCGTCCGTACGGGGTGTGTGGGCCCCTCTTGATCGGATGTGGGGGTGAGCGGCGATACTGGGAGGTCCGTATCGTTCTCCGCTCATCAGATGGATCCATGTCGAGCTCCAGCGCCACCCATCCGTCCACCCCGTCCACCGTGTGGCTGACCCGGGGGCTGCACACCGGCTCCGCGCCGGGGGAGGTGGTGCGCGGGTATCTCCAGCGGCTCAAGGAGACCGAGGAGATCGTCGACTTCCTGGAGCTGGGCGAGGACGTGCGGCCCTCGGGGCGGCTCGTGTTCGAGGCCCGCTGGACGGTCGGCGAGGACGTGACCGTCCGGGCCCGGCTGGAGATCGCCGAGGAGGCCGAGCGGGGGACGACCCGGCCGTGGGCGCTCGTCGCCGAGGCCGAAGAGCCCTGGAACCGGCGCTGGCCCTCCCCCGCGACCCGGTTCTGGTCCGAGGAGCCCTGGGAGATCGACGGGCAGTGGGACCACTCCCAGGTCGCCGGGCTGCGCTTCCGCGAGGCCACCGCGCTGCCCTCGGACGACAAGGATCTGCGGCGCGTCCTCAAGAGCGCGATGCGCGACGACTGGTCCATCCACGTCGTCGTCCACGAGGCCATGACGCCGGACGCGCGCGGACGGCTCCCCCTGACGCGGTTCCTCACCGACGGGCTGCGCGACCGGGTCGTCGAGCACCGCGCCGCGCCCCAGCAACTCCGTGCGGTCAACTGGGCGTTGAAGGAGTCGCGGGCCGAACTCCCCCGGGGCGGCGCGGTGATCCTCCCCCACGGCGACATCGACCCCGCCGACTTCGCCGTCCGCACCGTCTTCCTCGACGGCTCCGAGCCCTCCGAACTCGTCGACGCCATCACCCGGTTCACGACGGTGCCCCAGCAACTCCCGGACGACGCGGACGCGTTGCTCACGGCCCTGCGCGAGGACTGGCATCTCCTCACCCTGCGGGAGGAACTGGACCGGGAGCGGCAGCTCGTCGCGATGTACGCGGACGCGCTGGACGCGATGACCAAGTCCCGTGACCTGTACCGGGAGGCGGCCGAACGGGCACACGAGGCGCTGGAGGTGTTCCGGGAGTCGGCGGGGGTGGTGGACAGCGTGTCGGAGCCTACGCCGACGCGTCCCGCGCAATCGCCGTTCCAGCAGATCACGCGGACGTTCGAGCGCTTCAAGCTGCCGAAGAAGACCGAGGACTGAGAATGTGGCCCACGCCGTTTCTCCGACGTGGGCCACATCCCCCTCAGCTAACCCGTCACCTTCCCTGCGTCGGCTGTGCCGCCAGCAGCAGGGTCGTCAGCGACGCCAGTGCCGCGCACGCCGCCAGGCCTCCTGCCAGCCAGCCCGGGGCCGCTGTCAGGTCCATCGCCCGGGTGAGGGAGGCCGGGCCCATCCGTCCGTGCAGCAGCTGGCCGGCTGCCAGTGCCGCGGGGACGAGGAGGGTCAGGGCCAGGACCGGGACCGCCGGGCGGATCGTCAGGAGGACTCCCAGGATCGTGCAGGCCAGGGCCGCGCCCAGGACGAGGCCGTAGATCTGGGGGGACTCACCGTCGCGGTGGAGGGGCAGGGTCGCCGCGCCCGTCGCGAGGAGCAGGAGCGCCGTGAGGCGGCCCGCCCTGCGGGTGGCGCGGTCGGGGGCCCGTCGGCGCGCGGCCGTGGCGAGGCGGGCGGTCTCCTCGTCGTCGTACGCGGTCCCC
>NZ_LIRL01001114.1 GCF_001419795.1 Streptomyces niveiscabiei | reverse complement strand
CCGGGGGGTGTCCGTCCTCGGGCCGGCGGTGCTGTTTCTTGTGGGGTGGGGCGTGTTGGCGCCGGCCGCTGCGGGCGGACACCCCCCGGACCGTCCCCTTCCCGCCGTTGGCGGCTTTCCCCCGGCGGGGGTTCCTGTGTTTTCCGGGTTGTGCTTCTTCTGGTGCGTTGCAGCGGCCATCGGTGTGGAGGGTGGGGGCGTACGGTCGGGAAGCTGTGTGGTGCGCTTGACATGGAAATCGAACATCCATTCTGATGGGGGCACCGGCGAGGCGTTCGGTGGGGATGTACGAGGGTGTTTTGCCCGAGTCTGGGTGTGTAAGTGACCTAGTTATCCACAGGCTGGACCGGCGTCGAGGCGCGTTGTCAGTGGCAGGCGTTAGCGTCTTTGACGTGAAGCGATCGACTCAAGCAAACCGGGTGGAACCCATGGCAGGCACGGACCGCGAGAAGGCGTTGGACGCCGCGCTCGCACAGATTGAACGGCAGTTCGGCAAGGGCGCGGTCATGCGCATGGGCGAGCGGCCGAACGAACCCATCGAGGTCATCTCCACGGGATCGACCGCGCTGGACGTCGCGCTCGGCGTCGGCGGCATCCCGCGCGGCCGTGTGGTGGAGGTGTACGGCCCGGAGTCCTCCGGCAAGACGACCCTGACACTGCACGCCGTGGCCAACGCGCAGCGGGCCGGCGGCCAGGTGGCCTTCGTGGACGCGGAGCACGCCCTCGACCCCGAGTACGCGCGCAAGCTCGGCGTCGACGTCGACAACCTGATCCTCTCCCAGCCGGACAACGGCGAGCAGGCGCTGGAGATCGTGGACATGCTGGTCCGCTCCGGCGCTCTCGACCTGATCGTCATCGACTCCGTCGCCGCGCTCGTGCCGCGTGCGGAGATCGAGGGCGAGATGGGCGACAGCCACGTCGGCCTCCAGGCCCGGCTGATGAGCCAGGCGCTGCGGAAGATCACCAGCGCGCTCAACCAGTCCAAGACCACCGCCATCTTCATCAACCAGCTCCGCGAGAAGATCGGCGTGATGTTCGGCTCGCCGGAGACCACGACCGGTGGCCGCGCGCTGAAGTTCTACGCCTCGGTGCGGATGGACATCCGCCGGATCGAGACCCTGAAGGACGGCACCGAGGCGGTCGGCAACCGCACCCGCGTGAAGGTCGTCAAGAACAAGGTCGCGCCGCCCTTCAAGCAGGCCGAGTTCGACATCCTCTACGGCCAGGGCATCAGCCGCGAGGGCGGCCTGATCGACATGGGCGTGGAGCACGGCTTCGTCCGCAAGGCCGGCGCCTGGTACACGTACGAGGGCGACCAGCTCGGCCAGGGCAAGGAGAACGCCCGCAACTTCCTGAAGGACAATCCCGACCTCGCCAACGAGATCGAGAAGAAGATCAAGGAGAAGCTGGGCGTCGGAGTCCGCCCGGAGACGGCGGCGGCCGAGCCCGCGGCGGACGCCGCTACCTCCACCCCCGCGGCCGGCGGCGCGGACGACGCGTCCAAGACGGTTCCCGCTCCCGCAGCCAAGGCCGCCAAGACCAAGGCCGCGGCGGCCAAGAGCTGATCCTCCGTGACACGACGAACCGACTGGGCCGACCCCTTCGACCCCGACGCCTTCCGGGGCGCGGGGGCGCGGGAAGCCGACCCCGGCCAGGACCGGCGGGGCGGTACCGGCCGGTCGGCGCAGGGCCCGTACGACGGCGACCGGCTCGGGGACGACTCCGCCCCGGGCCGCGGCCGGCGGGGAGGCGGCTCGTACGCGGATGCCGACCTGCTCGGCGCTCCCCCCTGGGGCGACGACCGGGATCGTGACGGGGAGCCCGGCGGGCGGGGCGCTCGCGCGGGGCGTGGCAGGACCGGCGGGGGTGGTCCGCGCGGCGGGCGCGGCCGTCGCCGCAATGGCTTCGGGGAACCGTCCAGCGGGCGGTCCACCGAGGGGGAAGGCGTTTCCGACTCGTCGAGGGCCGAGAAGGAGCAGCCTTCAGGGGACCCGGCTGAGCGGGCGCGGGCGATCTGTCTGCGCCTGCTCACCGGGACCCCGCGCACCCGCAAACAGCTCGCGGACGCCCTGCGCAAGCGGGAGATCCCGGACGAGGTGGCCGAGGAGGTGCTCTCCCGGTTCGAGGAGGTCGGGCTGATCGACGACGGCGCCTTCGCGGACGCCTGGGTGGAGTCCCGGCACCACGGCCGGGGCCTGGCCCGGCGCGCCCTGGCCCGGGAACTGCGTACCAAGGGCGTCGACTCCACGCTGATCGACGAGGCGGTCTCCCAGCTCGACTCCGAGCAGGAGGAGACGACCGCCCGTGACCTCGTCGCCCGCAAGCTGCGCGCCACGCGGGGGCTCGACCGGGACAAGCGGGTCCGTCGACTCGCGGGGATGCTCGCCCGCAAGGGCTACTCCGAGGGCATGGCTCTCAGGATCGTCAGACAGGCGCTGGAGGAGGAGGGGGAGGAGACCGACTTCCTGGACGGGGAGTTCTGAGGTGGGGGCACCGTCCGGGCCAGGGGCTTCCCGCCCCGGCGGCCCGGCGTGACGGCTTCGGGGCGACGCGTGATGTGAGGGGGCGTCACCGGAAGCAGGGCGGTGTCCCGAGGTCTTCGGCGGGAGTGCGTGCCCCCGGGCACCGGTGGAGCGTTGTCCTGCTGGGGCGGGAGTGCAGTCGTGGGGGCGGCGGTCGGTACGTGGCGCCGGGACCGGTGGTCCCGGGCCGGTGACCGCCGAGGCGGGGGCATCGGAGCGGCCGGCTCCGGGCAGGGTGGACGCGCGGGGGCGCCGATCGTGTCCGGGCCGGGCTCGGTGTGCTGCCTGGGAACAGGCGGCTCTCCTGGAGCGGCCGGTCTCCACCGAGGGCTGGTGTTCGTGCACGGGCGGACAGGCCGCGCCGCCCTTCCCATTACGGGTGGGGGTAACCCCCGTGCGAAGACGCCTGATCGCCGCAGTGCACGGGCGGGTGGGTGA
>NZ_LIRL01001113.1 GCF_001419795.1 Streptomyces niveiscabiei | reverse complement strand
CGTACCAGGGGATGCACCTACCGACCTAGTCGCAGCACCCCGTGCCCCACCCGGGCCCGCCCCCCGAGATCCCGCCGCACCAGCGCGTGCTGCTCCAGCGTGGCCAGCAACCGGTACACGACGGTCCGGTTGACGCCCAGCTTGGTGGACAGCTCGGTCACGGTCAGCCCATGATCCGTGTCGGCCAGCAGTTTCAGAACCCTGAGTCCCCGATCGAGCGTCTGGGAGGTCTCCGCGGTCACGACGCCCACTCCTTACGGTGATGACGCGCGACCCCCACACGGCGACCGCGTCATCGAGTCCCGTCGCTGACGCGTTGCAGAGGCCGCGATCGGCAGCAGGCGCCGGCGTTCCGGGCCCGTTCGCTACACGGCTGCGCTCTGCGGCGCCACTGCCACAGGGCGTGTGCGTAGCGGGACAGTAACGGGGAGGGTTCGCTGAGCGGAAGACTCCGTCCAGAATCCGGTCAATGACCGGTATGGACTACCTGCAAATGTCCGGATACGCGGCACCCCCGTCACTTCATGCGCGTGGCCCACTCCTGGACCTTCGCGATGCGCTGCCGCAACTGCCCCCCGGTCGCCTCGGCGCTGGGCGGCCCCCCGCACACGCGCCGCAGCTCCGTGTGGATCACGCCATGCGGCTTGCCGCTCTGGTGGACGTACGCGCTGACCATCGTGTTGAGCTGTTTGCGCAACTCCATCATCTCCTTGTGGGACATGACGGGCCGCCGCTCGGCGGGCAGTTCGAGGAGGTCGGCCTCGGAATCCGGCCGCTTCTTGCTGTGCGCGATCTGCTTGGCCTGACGTTTCTGCAACAGGAGCTGGACCTGGTCGGGTTCGAGGAGCCCGGGGATGCCCAGATAGTCCTGCTCCTCCTCGCTGCCCGGGTGCGCCTGCATGCCGAACTCGGCGCCGTTGTACATGACCCGGTCGAAGACGGCCTCCGACTCCAGCGCCTCGAACTTGAACTCCTCCTGCTCGCCGGTGTCCTCGTCCTGCTGCTTCTCCGCCTCCGCGAGGAGCTTGTCCTCCTCCGCGTACGGGTCCTCCTCGCCGCCCTTCTTGGGCTTGTCGAGGGCGTGGTCGCGCTCGACCTCCATCTCGTTGGCGAAGGTCAGCAGGTCAGGGACGGTCGGCAGGAACACGGACGCGGTCTCGCCGCGCCGCCGGGACCGTACAAAGCGGCCGACGGCCTGCGCGAAGAACAGCGGCGTCGAGATGGTCGTCGCGTACACGCCGACCGCGAGGCGCGGGACGTCGACGCCCTCGGACACCATCCGGACGGCGACCATCCAGCGGTCGGTGCTCGCGGCGAAGTCGTCGATGTGCTTGGACGCGCCGGTGTCGTCGGAGAGGACGACCGTCGCCTTCGTACCCGTCAGCTCGCGGATCAGCTTCGCGTACGCGCGCGCGGAGTCCTGGTCCGAGGCGATGACCAGGGCGCCGGCGTCCGGGATGGCCTTCCTGACCTCCGTCAGCCGCTGGTCCGCCGCGCGCAGCACGCTCGGCATCCACTCGCCGCGCGGGTCGAGCGCCGTACGCCACGCCTGGCTGACCGCGTCCTTCGTCATCGGCTCGCCGAGGCGGGCCGCGATCTCGTCGCCCGCCTTCGTGCGCCAGCGCATGTTGCCGCTGTACGACAGGAAGATCACCGGACGGACGACGTGGTCGGCGAGCGCCGA
Source organism: Streptomyces niveiscabiei (assembly GCF_001419795.1). Lineage (GTDB taxonomy): Bacteria > Actinomycetota > Actinomycetes > Streptomycetales > Streptomycetaceae > Streptomyces > Streptomyces niveiscabiei. The sequence continues at coordinate 759 of NZ_LIRL01001113.1, read as the reverse complement.
GCCGTAGCCGTACGTGTAGTCCGCCGAGGAGCGGCGGATGCCGTCCGTGCCCTCCTCGTACGTCACGAAGGGGATCGGGTTCGTGTCCGAGCGGAACGGCGTACCCGTCAGCGCGAGGCGCCTCGTCGCCGGTTCGAACGCCTCCAGGCACGCCTCGCCCCACGACTTCGAGTCGCCGGCGTGGTGGATCTCGTCCAGGATCACCAGCGTCTTGCGCTGCTCGCTGCGGTTGCGGTGCAGCATGGGCCGTACGCCGACACCCGCGTACGTGACGGCGACCCCGTCGTACTCCTTGCTGAGCGGGCCCGCGCTGTACTCGGGGTCCAGTTTGATCCCCACGCGCGCCGCCGCGTCCGCCCACTGCTTCTTCAGGTGCTCCGTCGGTGCGACGACCGTCACCTGCTGGACGACGTGGTGGTGCAGCAGCCACGACGCCAGCGTCAGCGCGAACGTCGTCTTGCCGGCGCCCGGTGTCGCGACGGCGAGGAAATCCCTGGGCTGTTCCTGGATGTACTTCTCCATCGCCCCCTCCTGCCAGGCCCGCAGCTTGCTCGCGGTGCCCCAGGGCGCGCGGCCCGGGAAGGCGGGAGAGAGGTGATGGGAGGAGGACGAGGCGGCGGTGGTAGTCACGGTCTCCGGTTCGGGGGGTGGGTCTCGGGTCCCGGGCTCTCAGGTACGAGGCTCCCGGTTCCTTGGCTTCTCGGCTACGTATGACAACCGGGCCACCCTACCGGCGCGGAGTGTCCACGACGGCCCGGA
>NZ_LIRL01001112.1 GCF_001419795.1 Streptomyces niveiscabiei | reverse complement strand
TGCCGCACCTGCTCGGCCGACAACGCCTCGTCGGCCGAGCAGGTGCGGCATCTCCTGCCGGGTGCCTCCCGGCACCGGTTGCTGGTGACGTCCCGGGACCGGCTGCCTCAACTCGGGGCCCGGCTGGTGCCGTTGGGCGAGCTGTCGGCGGAGGAGTCGTACGAGCTGCTGAGGCGGGCGTTGCGGATCGCGGACCCGGACGACGAGCGGGCCGCCGAGGAGGAGGCCGCAGCTCGGCAACTCGCCGGGTTGTGCGGGTACTTGCCGTTGGCGCTTCAGATCGTGGCGGCGTTGCTCGCGGAGGACTCGGAGCGGTCGATTGCCGAACTCGTCGAGGAACTCGCCGGGTTGCGCAACCGGCTCGCGGGGCTCGACGACGGGGTGCGGAGCGTGCGGGCGGCTTTCGACCTGTCGTACCGCAGACTGACCCCGGAGCAGGCGCGGGTGGTGCGGCTGATCTCCGTCGCGCCGGGGGCGGACGTGGGGGAGGGGGTGTTGATGGCCCTCGCCGATGCGGAGGTGCTGCCGCTGGAGGAGCTGAGGGGGTTGCGGCGGGCGCATCTCGTGGAGCGGGTGGGGAAGCGGTGGCGAATGCATGACCTGGTGCGGGAGTTCGGCGCGGAGATCCTCGGGGAGGACGAGGAAAGGGGTGCGCGAGAACGGGTGCTGGAGTTCTATCGGCGAGGCTCGCGTGCGGCCGATGCGTGGCTGCGACGGCTGCCCGGCGAGGAACGGCCCCCGCTGTTCTCGGGACGCGAGGAGGCCGCGGCCTGGCTGGACGCCGAGAGGCCGGGGCTGGTGGCGGCGGTTCGGCGGGAGAGGGGGCAGGAGTTCGCGCGGGACGGCATGAGGGTGGCGCTGTGCCTTGCGGAGTACTTGAACTGGCGGCGGGCCTTCGACGACCTGTGCCTGGTGATGGAGGTGTCACGGGAAGAGGCCCGGGCCACGGGGCAGACGTACGCGGAAGCCGCCTCCTGGTACAACCTCGGCATGGCGCTGGACCGGTCGAGCCGGTACGAGGAAGCGATCGACGCGTACGAGCGGGCGCGGGCCCTCTTCGCGGAGGCCGGGAGCCGGGGCGACGAGGCGGCGGCCCTGAGCAGCATGGGGAGCGCGCTGTCGGAACGGGGACGCTTCGACGAGGCGCTCGCCGCGCACACCCGAGCGCGTGCCCTGCACGAGGAGACCGGGGACCGGGCCGGCGAGGGACACGTGTGGGGAAAACTCGGCCAGACCCTGACCAGGCTGGGACGGAGACAGGAAGCGGTCGAGGCGCATACGCGCGCCCGGGATCTCTTCGCCGGAACAGGGGATCGCGCGATGGAAGGCGTGGCCTGGTCCAACCTCGGCATCACCCTCAGAATGCTGGGCCGGCCGCAGGACGCGATCGCGGCCTACGACAAGGCACTCGCTCTCCACGACGAGTTCGACGACCTGTACGAGATCGGGGTGGTTCTGCACAACCTCGCGGTGGTCCACGAGGACGACGGCGCTCTCGACCGGGCCCGGGACGCCTACCGCCGGGCCGCCGACGCGTTCGCGCGAGCGGACGAACCCGACCTCGCCACCCTCTGCCGTATCCGCGCCTTCCCCTTCACCTCCGGTCCCCCCGCACCCACCGATACACCAGCTCCGGCCGCCCCACCTGCCCGTACAGCGGCTGTCTCTCCGCCCTCCCCGC
>NZ_LIRL01001111.1 GCF_001419795.1 Streptomyces niveiscabiei | reverse complement strand
CCCCCCCTCCGGTGCCCCCGGCGTTTTGTTCTCCGTGGTCTCCGGGTCCGTGCTCACAGCGTGCTCCAGTCGTGATCGGGATAGCGGTGCACGGGCGCCGACACGTCGTCGAGGGCCCGGCAGATCTCGTCTGGAAGCGTAAGGGCCTCCACTGACAACGCGGCGCTGAGCTGCTGCGCGTTGCGCGGGCCGATGATGGGCGCGGCGACGCCGGGCCGGTCGCGGACCCAGGCGAGGGCGACGTGCAGCGGGGTGACGGCGAGTCCGTCGGCGGCGGTCGTCACCGCGTCGACGATGCGGCTGGCCGTGTCGTCGAGGTAGGGCTCGACGAACGGCGCGAAGTGGTCGGAGGCGGCGCGGGAGTCGGGCGGGAAGGCGTCGGCGCGGTACTTGCCGGTGAGGACGCCCCGGCCGAGCGGCGAGGAGGGCAGCAGCCCGATGCCGAGGTCGATCGCGGCCGGCAGCACCTCGCGCTCGACGCCGCGCTGGAGGAGCGAGTACTCCATCTGCGTACTGGACAGCCGCGTACGCGTGCCGGGCGCGGCGAGCTGCCAGGTGGCCGCCTTGGCGATCTGCCAGCCGCAGAAGTTGGAGACGCCCGCGTACCGCGCGCGCCCGCTGGAGACAGCGATGTCGAGGGCCTGGAGGGTCTCCTCCATCGGCGTGTGGGGGTCGTACGCGTGGATGTGCCAGACGTCCACGTAGTCCGTGCCGAGGCGGGCCAGCGACGCGTCCAGCGCGGCCAGCAGATGGCCCCGCGAGCCGTCGAAGCGGCGGTCGGGGTCGGGCACGCTGCCCGCCTTGGTCGCGATGATCAGGTCCCGGCGCGGGACCAGGCCCTCTATGAGGCGCCCCAGCAGGTATTCGGCATCCCCGTCGCCGTACACGTCCGCCGTGTCGACGAGGGTGCCGCCCGCTTCCCAGAACGTCTTCAAGAGGTCCGCCGCGTCGTGCTCGTCGGTGTCGCGGCCCCAGGTCAGGGTGCCGAGCCCGATACGGGACACGCGCAGGCCGGTGCGGCCGAGATGCCTCTGCTCCATGAACGCCGAGATTACTGGCCAGAACCGGGCGGTGGGTGGCCTGTGGATAACCGAATCCGCAGGTTGTGGATCGCACGGCCGGTACTCCCGGCCGTGCGGGGGTGCGCGCTATGGTCTGTCCACAACGGACGTTACTGATCGGTAAGGGGATGCGGCCAATGCAGCTCGGGATCAACCTCGGGTACTGGGGTGCCGGGATGGACGGGGACAACCTCGCCGTGGCGCAGGAGGCCGACCGGCTCGGCTACGCCGTGTGCTGGGCGGCCGAGGCGTACGGCTCGGACGCGGCGACCGTGCTGACATGGGTCGCCGCCAAGACCGAGCGCATCGACGTCGGGTCGGCCATCTTCCAGATCCCGGCCCGCCAGCCCGCGATGACCGCGATGACCGCCGCGACCCTGGACTCCCTGTCCGGCGGGCGCTTCCGCCTCGGCCTCGGCGTCTCCGGGCCGCAGGTCTCCGAGGGCTGGTACGGCGTCAAGTTCGACAAGCCGCTGGCGCGCACGCGCGAGTACGTCGAGATCGTCCGCAAGGCGATGACCCGCGAGCGCCTGTCGTACGACGGTGAGCACTGGACGCTTCCGCTGCCCGGCGGGCCCGGCAAGCCGATCAAGCTGACCGTGCACCCCGAGCGCGAGCACATCCCGCTCTACATCGCCGCGATCGGCCCGAAGAACCTGGAGCAGACCGGCGAGATCGCCGACGGCGCGCTGCTGATCTTCCCCTCCGCCGAGCACCTGGAGGACACCGCGCTGAAGCACATCCGCGCGGGCCGCGAGAAGGCCGGCCACACCCTCGAAGGCTTCGACGTCTGCCCGACCCTGCCGCTCGCCCTGGGCGACGACAAGGACGTCGAGAAGCTCGCGGACACCTTCCGCCCGTACACGGCCCTGTACGTCGGCGGCATGGGCAGCCGCAAGCAGAACTTCTACAACCAGCTCGCCCAGCGCATGGGCTACGAGGCGGAGGCGGCGGAGATCCAGGACAAGTTCCTGGCGGGCGACAAGACCGGCGCCGCGGCGGCCGTCCCCCACGACCTGATCGACAAGACCGCCCTGCTCGGCTCGGTGGACCGCATCGCCGACCGCATGAAGTCCTACGCCGCCGTCGGCGTCACCACCCTCACCCTCGCCCCCGCGGGCTTCACCCTCGAAGAGCGCCTCGCGTCCCTGCGCGCGGGCGCGGAGGCCCTGGAGCTGGCCGGAGTGGCGTAGCACCCCGGAGGGTTCCACGGCCGTGGCGGGGGCTCGGGGGTCTCCCCGCCACGGCCGACTGTGAGGAACAACGTCACTGCACGTGCGGAGTTACGGGGTGGGGGTACTTCGGACGGGTGAGTTGTCCGACCGACGTGTTGCGGGCGGGAAGAGATCGGACTTGACTCTTTCTTTGCGAAACCCCCGCAGGCGTGGAACGAGGTGATCGGGATGCTGTCGGCGAAGAGCCTCTTCGAGGAGATCCTGGACGACGACGAATCGTTCAGGCTGTTCTGTTCGATCGCGGCGAGCGGCGAGGCGCAGGGCGGCTGGGAGAACGCGCGGATCGCGGCCCTGGTCCCCGAGAGCGAACGCGACCTCGTGCCGAAGATCGTCCGCCACGGCGCCGACGAGGACAAACACGGCCGGATCTTCGGCGCCCTGATGAAGAAGCGCGGCCTCGACCCCGTCCCGGTCCCCCCGGACACCGACTACACGATGCTCCTGGAGCGCGGCGGCATCGGCCTGGCCCACGAGAAGCTGAAGGCGGACCAGCCGCTCACCGTCCAGGACGTCGTCACCTACCTCGCGCACAGCAGGGTCACCGAACAGCGCGCCTCCGAACAGATGGACCTCCTGCGCAGGCACTTCGCCGACCACCCCGACCTGGGCCGTGCCGTACGGATGATCTCCGCCGACGAGGACAACCACCTCGCCTACTGCCACGAGGAACTGCTGCGCTTCGCGCGCGCGGGACACGGCCGGACGATCCAGCGCACCCTGCGCGCGTGCGCGCTGGCGGAGATCAGGGTCTTCCGGGACGTCAGCCTCGCGGTGATGGCGCACATGGGCCGCATCCTCGGCTGGCCGAGGACGAAGTCGGCCGCCCTCGCCGCGGGCATCCACGCCCTGTACGCGTACGAACGCCTCGCCGGCTGGCACCGCATGGTCTCCCTGGAGATGCCGGCCCGCAGGAACGCCCTGGGCGGCCCGGCAGGCCCACAGTTCGCCTGAGCCCAGCCCAATCCAGCCCCGTCCGGCCCCGTCCAGTCCAGCCCCGGAA
>NZ_LIRL01001110.1 GCF_001419795.1 Streptomyces niveiscabiei | reverse complement strand
CCCCTCAGCACCCTTCCCCCAACGGCAGCTCCGCCCGTACCGAGAACCCGCCCTCCGCGCGCGGCGCGGCGTCCAGCGTTCCGCACAGGGCCGTGACCCGCTCCCGCATCCCCATGAGGCCCGCGCCCGGTCGCAGAGGGCGGGACGGATGCGCCAGGCCGTCGTCGTCCACCCGTATCACCAGTGCGCGCTCGCCGTAGTCGAGGCAGACCTGGACGGTGGCGCGGCCCGCGTGGCGTGCGGCGTTGGTGAGGGCCTCCTGCACGATGCGGTAGGCGGCGCGTTCGACGGGGGCGGCGAGGGCGCGTTCCTCGCCGGTGACCGTGAGGCGCGCGGAGAGCCCTGCCGCGCGGGCGCGTTCGACGAGGAGGGCCGGCGTGCCCGTGGGCTCGTCGGTGCGCAGGACGGCGAGCGTGGAGCGCAGCTCGCGCATGGCCTCGCCGCTGGCCTCCTGGATGGCGACGAGGACGGGCGGGACCTCTTCGCCTCGCTTGCGCGCGAGGTGCGCGGCGACGCCCGCCTGGAGCTTGACGACGGAGATGCTGTGGGTCAGCGAGTCGTGCAGCTCGCGCGCGATGCGCAGCCGTTCCTCCCCGGCCCGGCGCAACGCGGCTTCCTCGCGGGTGCGTTCGGCGTCCAGCGCGCGTTGCTCGGTCTGGCGCAGGTACGCCTGCCAGTTGCGGTCGGCGAGCCCGCTGACGGCCGCGCACAGCACCCACCCGGCGAGCAGGACGGCGGCGGCGGGCCGGTGGAGCGCGTACCCGGCGAGGAACACCGCGCCCGCCCCGAGCGCGAGCCAGCGGTGCCCCACGCGCGCGGCGGTGTGCACGGCGCCCACGACGGGCAGCGCGGCCCAGGGCCCGGGGTCGGCGCGCAGGACGTACGCCGTGCCGGTCACGGTCGCGACGGCGAGCACCGCGCGCGGGGCGCGGCGGTGGACGGCGAGGGCGAGTGAACCGGCGAGGATCAGCGGGTAGTCGACGGCCCGCGTGTCCGCGTCGAGGGCGGCGGCGGTCACCACGATGGCGCCGATCACGGCCGCGAGTGCCACGTCGGCGAGCCGCGTCCGCAGGTCCGTTCGCCCGTCCATGCCCGCACCCTAGACGCCGCCGCTGACATCGGCGTCAGACCTGTGGACGGCTCGCGCACTACTCCCGTCGCAGTAGCCGGGCCGCGCGGCCCCTGCCAGGGGCGTGCGCCACAACCGCTACACCGGGACGACGCTTTCGCGCGCCCCCGCCGCCAGGCTGGCGTACATGTCCACTCCTTTCCGCCACACCGCTCCCCCGTCGCCGAAAGAGGCCGAGGGCCGCGTCGCCGAGGTGTACGCGCAGCTGGCGCGCGACTTCGGGATCGCCGCCCCGCCCACCTTCGCGGTCCTGTCGTCCGCACCCGAACTCATGGTCCCGGCCTGGGCGTTGCTGCGGGAGTCGCTGATCGCGGGCCCGGGCGACCGTACGGGCAAGGAGGTCGCCGCGTACGGTGTGTCGCTCGCGAACAGGTGTCCGTTCTGCGTGTCCGCGCACACGGTCCTGCTGCACGCGACGGGTGACCACGCCCTGGCCGAGCGCCTCGCGCGGGGCGAGCGCCCGGAGAACGAGCTCCACGCGCGCGTGCTCGACTGGGCGGCCCGCACGCGCGTGCCGGGCGCCGATCCCGAACCGCTGCCCTTCGCGCGCGAGGAGCTGCCCGGCTACCTCGGCACCGCCCTGACGTTCCACTTCGTGAACCGTTTCGCCTCGGCGCTGCTCACCGAGGACCTCCTCCCGGCGGGCGCCCAGCGCCTGCGCCCGGTGCGTTCCCTCACGGGCCGCTCGCTGTCCCGCACGGTCCGCCGTACGGCCGTCCCGGGCGCCTCCCTGCCGCTCCTGGAGGCACCCGGCGAGGGTCCGGCGTGGGCGGCGGGTACGGCGGTGGGGCCCGCGTACGACGCGCTGCGCACGGCCGCGCCGGCGGGCGCCGTACTCCTCGGGGAGGACGAGCGGCGCCTCGTCCGGGAGGGGGTCGCGGCCTGGGACGGCGCGCATCCCCCCGTCATCCTCCGGGGCTACCCGCACCGGCGCGAGCTGCCCGGCGCGCGCCTCGCGCTGCTGGCCGCGCTGGCGCCGTACCGGATCACCGGCGAGGACGTCGCGGCCTGGCGGCGGGAGGACCGTACGGACGGGGATCTGGTGCGTCTCGTGGTGTACGGGGCGTTCCTCGCGGTGGAGCGGATCGAGTCCGCCCTGCATTTTTCAGCGGACCCCGCGCGGCACATTTAGGGACGTTCGCCTCGTCAACGCGGGGCCGCTGTCACCACTCAGGTACGCAGCGAGTTCGCGCTTCCGCACCACTGTCAGTCGTGTGACACTGGCGTCCCGTCGTCCGCGGTGCGGACTGGTCTCCGTGCCCTCCCCCACAAAAGAAGTGCGCCTGTGCGTTCTCTTCCTCTGCCGCTCGCCCTCGCGGCGCGGCTGTCCCCGGTGGTCGTGCTCGCCTGCGCGGGCTGGGCCCTGTCGTCCTCACCCGCCTCCCCGGAGGACACGGCGGCCCAGGGCGACGGCACCCGGCAGACCCGGTCGGAGACGGACGGCGCGCCGTCGTCCCCGGCCGCGACGAAGGCGTACGCCGCCGCGCCCGCGCCGTGCGGCAGCGTCTCCGCGAAGACGGTCACCGCGCTGGTGCCGGGCGCGAAGACGGCGGGCAAGGAGATCCCGTCCACGGACACGAAGGTCCGCCGGACCTGTTCCTGGAACGCGCTCAAGGGGTTCGACTACCGCTGGCTGGACGTGTCCTTCGAGATCATGGACACCGAGGACGCGGCTCTCAAGTCGTACAAGGCGCGGGTCGGCGAGAAGAGCGGCGGCGGGCCGGTGCCGGGGCTCGGCCAGGAGGCGTACTCCGTCGTCAACCTCACGACCGAGGACAAGCAGCAGACCCGGGAGGGCGTGGTGTTCGCCCGGGTGTCCAACGCGATCGTCATCGTGACGTACAACGGCAGCGACTTCGAGACGAAGAAGGCGCCGGACACGAGCACGATCAACACGGGGGCGATCAAGGCGGCGAAGGAGGCGATGGGGGCGTTGCAGGGGGGTACTACGGGGTGACAAGGGGTACGGCGGGGTGACAAGGGAGGGTACTGCGGGGTGAGGGGTATCACCCCGCTCGCGGCCTCAGGCGTCTGCCTTGTCCCTCTCAGCCTTCCCGCGTAGCACCATCAACCCCAGGTACACCACCATCGACGTCCCCAGGCCCACCGCCCAGCCGTAGTCCGCGAGGGACCTCAGCGCCGGGATCGGGCGGCCGTCGATGATCGGCTTGAAGCTCGCGCCGCCGACCGCGAGGACGCCGCCGGCGAGGAACGCGACGACGGCACGCCAGTTCCAGCCGTTCTCGTACCAGTAGCGGCCACCCGTGCGGTACAGGTCGACGAGGTCGAGCTTGCCGCGCCGCAGGATCCAGTAGTCGGCGATGAGGATGCCGGCGACGGTGCCGAGGAGGCCGCCGACGAGGCCGAGCCAGGTGAAGATGTAGCCCTGCGGGTCGGAGTACAGCTTCCAGGGGAAGATCAGCACGCCGAGGACGCAGGTCGCGAGCGCGCCGGTGCGGAAACTGATCTTCCTGGGCGCGATGTTGGAGAAGTCGAAGGCCGGGGAGACCAGGTTCGCGGCGATGTTGACGGAGAGCGTCGCGACGAGGACCGTCACCAGCGCGAACAGCAGCCCGAAGACGTTGTCGGTCTTCGCGGCGAGCTGGACCGGGTCCCAGATCGTCTCGCCGTAGACGGCCTGCGAGCCGGAGGTGACCATCACGGACAGCAGCGCGAACAGCGTCATCGTGGTCGGCAGGCCGAGCGCCTGCCCCCAGGTCTGCGCCTTCTGGGACTTGCCGTAGCGGGTGAAGTCGGGGATGTTCAGCGACAGTGTCGACCAGAAGCCGATCATGCCCATCAGGGACGGCCAGAACAGCTTCCAGAAGTCGCCGCCCCAGCCGAGTTTGGACGGCTGGTCGAGCAACGGGCCGAATCCTCCTGCCTTGTTGCTCATCCAGATCAGCATGACGACCGCGCCGACGAGGACGAACGGCGCCGCCCAGTTCTCGAACCGGCGGATCGTCTCCATCCCCCGGTAGATGATGGCGACTTGGATCGCCCAGAAGATCGCGAACGACAGCCACATCGTCCACGCGTACCCGCCGACCTTCCCGGCATCGCTCCACCCGGAGCCGATCAGCTTCCCGGCGAGGAAGTAGATCGCCTCCCCGCCGATCCAGGTCTGGATCCCGAACCAGCCGCACGCCACCAACGCCCGTACGACAGCGGGGAGGTTGGCGCCCCGGATGCCGAACGAGGCACGCGCGAACACGGGGAACGGGATGCCGTACTTGGGCCCGGCGTGCCCGGTCAGCAGCATCGGCACCAGCACGATGACGTTGGCCAGCGCGATGGTGAACACCGCCTGCTTCCAGTCCATGCCGAACTTGATGAGCCCCGAAGCGAGCGTCCAGGACGCGGTGTTGTGGGCCATGCCGATCCACAGCGCGGAGAAGTTGTACGTCGTCCAGGTGCGCTTCTCCACCGGGACGGGGAGCAGGTCCTCGTTGGCGTAGGGGCCGCTGGGCCGCGGGGCGCCGGGGGCGATCTCCACCCGGCCGTCGGCGAGGGTGACTTGGGAGGGCGGGGGCAGCGCGGTGGG
>NZ_LIRL01000111.1 GCF_001419795.1 Streptomyces niveiscabiei | reverse complement strand
GCGGCGCGGAAGGGCGGCAGGTCGCGGGCGGCGAGCGTCTCGTAGGGGACGTCGATACGCGGCAGCGACTCGTGGGAGTCGACGGACGTGTCCCCGTGCCCGGGGAAGTGCTTGGCGCAGGCGGCGACCCCGGCGGACTGGAGCCCGGTGACGTACGCGGCGGTGTGCCGGGCGACCAGCGCCGGGTCGGCGCCGAAGGAGCGGACGCCGATGACGGGGTTGCCGGGGTCGGTGTTGACGTCCGCCGAGGGCGCCCAGTCGAGGGTGACCCCGCACTCGGCGAGCCGGCGCCCCAGCTCGGCGGCGACGGCTCGGGTGAGGCCGGTGTCGTCGACGGTGCCGAGCGCGAGGCTGCCGGGGAAGGAGGACCCCCGGCGCGCTTCGAGGCGGGTGACGTCCCCGCCCTCCTCGTCGACGGCGATCACCACATCGGGCCGGACCTTGCGCAACTCGGCGGTGAGGTCGGCGAGTTGCCGGGTACCTGCGATGTTGCGGGCGAAGAGGCCGACGGCGGCGAGGCCCTCGTCGAGGCGGCGCAGCAGCCAGTCGGGGGCGGTCGTCCCGGTGAAGCCGGGCTGGAGGACGGCGAGCGCGTCCCGGGTCACAGTCGTCTCCGCCAAGGCCGCCCTCCGAATGGCGCACGAATGGTGTAGACCAGCATCGCGAGCTTGGACCGGACCAAAGGCCGTGTCAAGGCCCGGGACGCCGTACGCAGGGAGTTCTTACCGGCCCGGACCGGAACCGACCTGCCCGTACGGGCACCCGCACACACGATCCCGTGCCACGATGGGGTGCCGCGGCCGACGGGAGGTCGGCCCGTGCGAGCCGGGAAGGCGGGCCATGAGCACCGACGTCAGCAGTGCGGAGAACGAGGGTGGAGCGACCGTCCGTACCGCGCGTGTGCCCAAGTACTACCGTCTGAAGAAGCATCTGCTGGACATCACCCAGACGCAGGCACCCGGTACGGCCGTCCCGCCGGAGCGCACGCTCGCGGCCGAGTTCGACACGTCCCGCACGACCGTCCGCCAGGCCCTCCAGGAACTCGTCGTCGAGGGCCGGCTCGAACGCATCCAGGGCAAGGGCACGTTCGTCGCGAAGCCCAAGGTGTCCCAGGCGCTCCAGCTCACCTCGTACACCGAGGACATGCACGCGCAGGGCCTGGAGCCGACCTCGCAGATCGTCGACATCGGGTACGTCACCGCCGACGACCGCCTCGCCGAGCTCCTCGACATCACGCCCGGCGGCCGGGTCCTGCGCATCGAGCGCCTGCGCATGGCCAACGGGGAGCCGATGGCCATAGAGACGGCCCACCTCAGCGCCAAGCGCTTCCCGGCCCTGCGCCGCTCCCTCGTCAAGTACACGTCCCTGTACACCGCCCTCGCCGAGGTGTACGACGTACGGCTCGCCGAGGCCGAGGAGACCATCGAGACGGCGCTCGCGACGCCGCGCGAGGCGGGGCTCCTCGGCACGGACGTGGGGCTGCCGATGCTCATGCTGTCCCGGCACTCCCTGGACCTGCGGGGGGAACCCGTGGAGTGGGTGCGGTCGGTGTGGCGGGGGGACCGGTACAAGTTCGTGGCCCGTCTGAAGCGGCCGGTGGAGTAGCACAGCTTCAGGACGATCCTCCGGCAGGGCTTCCGCTGCGCTTATCCGTCACTTAGATTGCCTGCGCATTGCAGTGGTGATCACTGGTGATCTCAGCGAGGGGACGGAGCCGCCGATGTCAGAGACCCCACCGAAGGCAGGGGACCCGGTGGTGACGCCCGTGCGCGTCGTCATCGCCCTCTGCCTGTTCGCGCCGTTCGTGGCGCTGCTGTGGGTCGGGTCGTATGCCGATGTGAACCCGCGGTTCGCCGGTATCCCGTTCTTCTACTGGTACCAGATGCTGTGGGTCGTCGTCTCGACCGGGCTGACCATGACCGCGTACAAGCTGTGGCAGCGTGACCAGCGCGCCCGCAAGGGGGGTGCGTCGAAGTGAACGACGGCGTCAACGGCGTCGCGCTCGGCGTCTTCATCTTCTTCTTCCTCGCGGTCACCGTCATGGGGTTCCTCGCGGCGCGCTGGCGCAAGGCGGAGAACGAGCACTCCCTCGACGAATGGGGCCTGGGCGGGCGCTCGTTCGGGACCTGGGTGACCTGGTTCCTGCTCGGCGGCGACCTCTACACGGCGTACACGTTCGTCGCGGTTCCGGCGGCCGTGTACGCGGCCGGCGCGGCCGGGTTCTTCGCCGTGCCGTACACGATCCTCGTGTACCCGCTGATCTTCACGTTCCTGCCCCGCCTGTGGTCCGTCTCGCACAAGCACGGGTACGTCACCACGTCCGACTTCGTGCGCGGGCGGTTCGGCTCGAAGGGGCTGTCCCTCGCGGTCGCCCTCACCGGCATCCTCGCGACCATGCCGTACATCGCGCTCCAGCTCGTCGGCATCCAGGCGGTCCTGGACGTCATGGGCGTCGGGGGCGGCGAGGACACGAACTGGTTCGTCAAGGACCTGCCGCTGCTGATCGCCTTCGGCGTGCTGGCCGCGTACACGTACTCCTCGGGGCTGCGGGCGCCGGCGCTGATCGCGTTCGTCAAGGACACGCTGATCTACATCGTCATCACCGTGGCGATCATCTACATCCCGATCAAGCTCGGTGGGTTCGACGAGATCTTCACGAAGGCCGGGGAGAAGTACGAGGCCGCGGGCGCCGGGGGGCTGGTGCCGGCGCAGGGTGCGCAGTGGACGTACGCGACGCTCGCGCTGGGGTCCGCCCTCGCGCTGTTCATGTACCCCCACTCGATCACCGCGACTCTCTCCTCCCGCAGCCGCGAGGTCATCCGCCGCAACACGACGATCCTGCCGCTGTATTCCCTCATGCTCGGCCTGCTCGCCCTCCTCGGCTTCATGGCCATCGCGGCGGGCGTGAAGGTCTCCAACGGGCAGCTGGCGATCCCCCAGCTCTTCGAGGACATGTTCCCCGACTGGTTCGCGGGCGTCGCCTTCGCGGCGATCGGCATCGGGGCGCTGGTTCCGGCCGCGATCATGTCCATCGCCGCGGCGAACCTCTTCACCCGGAACATCTACAAGGACTTCATCCGCCCCGACGCGACGCCGGAACAGGAGACGAAGGTCTCCAAGCTGGTCTCCCTCCTGGTGAAGGTGGGCGCCCTGGTCTTCGTCCTCACCATGGACAAGACGGTGGCCATCAACTTCCAGCTCCTGGGCGGCATCTGGATCCTCCAGACCTTCCCGGCCCTCGTCGGCGGCCTGTTCACCCGCTGGTTCCACCGCTGGGCGCTGCTCGGCGGCTGGGCGGTGGGCATGCTGTACGGCACGATCGCCGCGTACGGCGTGGCCTCCCCCACGCAGAAGCACTTCGGCGGCAGCTCGAAGGAGATCCCCGGCATCGGTGAGATCGGCTACATCGGCCTCACGGCGTTCGTCCTGAACGTGGCGGTGACGGTGATCCTGACATTCGCCCTGCGCGCGGCGAAGGCGCCGGACGGCATCGACGAGACGAGCCCGGAGGACTACACGGCCGACGCGGGCGACCCGGGCGTCCAGACGGAACTCCCCCCGGCGACGTCGGGAGCGGCCCACTAGCTCGACACTCCACGCCGTCGGGCGGGTGCGGCACCGTCGTGGCTTGTCGCGCAGTTCCCCGCGCCCCTAGAAGATGCGCTGTCGCGCACTTCTAGGGGCGCGGTGCTGTGTCGGTGACAGCACCCCCACCCCCCTGCCCGGCATCACAGTTCCCACCCGCAAGTTGACGCTCCGAAGCCGACGCGACACAACATCTGGGGGTGACCTGACAGGGCGGCACTAGATGTATGCTCATGCTCGCTGTCGTCGCAGGGGAATCCGGTGGGAATCCGGAACTGTCCCGCAACGGTGTACTTGTGCGTATACGCGCACGGGAGTCAGTCCGAGGACCTGTCGGCAGCAAGCGCCAGCCGTGCCAAGGGACGGCTCGGCGTGCCCTGACGTCCGGGCCTCGCGGAGTGGGCCGGGGACGCGTACGTGTCGTGCGTCCGTGCTGCCCCATGCCCTCCCGCGGAGCCCCTTGCCGAGCGAGGGAGAGCCTCACGTGACCATCGCGCCAGCCGAACCGGCTTCAGAGGTCCAGGCGGTCGAGACCGGAACCGACGGTCCCGGTACCGCGCTGCTGCGGACCCTGACGGAGCTGACCGCCGACCTCCCCGACGCGGACCCCGGCCGGGTCGCCGCCGCGGCCCTGCGGGGCCGTTCCGCGCGGGCGGACGAGGCCGAGCTGCGGGAACTGGCGACGGAGGCCGCCGCGGGCCTGATCTCGGAGGACCCGGCGTACTCGCGTCTCGCCGCCCGCCTGCTGACGATCAGCATCCGCGAGGAGGCCGCCTCGCAGAGTGTGACGACGTTCACGGAGTCGATCTCCGTGGGCCACCGCGAGGGCCTGATCGCGGACCGCACGGCGGAGTTCGCGCGCCTGCACGCGACCGCGCTGGACGGCCTGATCGACCCGGCCGCCGACGACCGCTTCGGCTACTTCGGCCTCCGTACCCTGCACAGCCGTTACCTGCTGCGGCACCCGATCACCCGCAAGGTGATCGAGACGCCCCAGCACTTCCTGCTCCGGGTCGCCTCGGGCCTGGCCGAGGACGACACCGTACGGGCGCTGGACGAAGTGGCCGCCCTGTACGGCCTGATGAGCCGCCTGGACTACCTGCCGTCCTCCCCCACGCTGTTCAACTCCGGTACCCGGCACCCCCAGATGTCGTCCTGCTACCTCCTGGACTCCCCCAAGGACGAGCTGGACTCGATCTACGACCGCTACCACCAGGTCGCCCGCCTGTCGAAGCACGCCGGCGGCATCGGCCTGTCGTACTCCCGCATCCGCTCCCGGGGTTCGCTGATCCGGGGCACGAACGGGCACTCCAACGGCATCGTGCCGTTCCTGAAGACGCTGGACGCGAGTGTCGCGGCCGTGAACCAGGGCGGGCGGCGCAAGGGCGCGGCGGCGGTGTACCTGGAGACCTGGCACTCCGACATCGAGGAGTTCCTGGAGCTGCGGGACAACACGGGCGAGGACGCCCGCCGTACGCACAACCTGAACCTCGCGCACTGGATCCCGGACGAGTTCATGCGCCGGGTGAACGCGGACGCGCAGTGGTCGCTGTTCTCGCCGTCCGACGTGCCCGAGCTGGTCGACCTGTGGGGCGAGGAGTTCGACGCGGCGTACCGGAAGGCCGAGGCCGCCGGGCTCGCCAAGAAGACGATCCCGGCGCGGGACCTGTACGGCCGGATGATGCGCACGCTCGCGCAGACCGGCAACGGCTGGATGACGTTCAAGGACGCCGCGAACCGCACGGCGAACCAGACCGCCGAGCCGGGCCACGTGGTCCACTCCTCCAACCTGTGCACGGAGATCCTGGAGGTTACGGACGACGGGGAGACGGCCGTCTGCAACCTGGGTTCGGTGAACCTGGGCGCGTTCGTCACCGGCGGCGACATCGACTGGGACCGGCTGGACGAGACCGTCCGCACGGCCGTCACGTTCCTCGACCGGGTCGTCGACATCAACTTCTACCCGACCGAGCAGGCGGGCCGCTCCAACTCCCGGTGGCGGCCGGTGGGCCTGGGCGCGATGGGCCTCCAGGACGTCTTCTTCAAGCTGCGCATCCCGTTCGACTCGGCCGAGGCGAAGGAGCTGTCCACGCGGATCGCCGAGCGGATCATGCTCGCCGCGTACGAGGCGTCCGCCGACCTCGCCGAGCGGTCCGGGCCCCTCCCAGCCTGGGAGAAGACCCGTACGGCCCGTGGCGTGCTGCACCCCGACCACTTCGGCGTCGAGTTCACCTGGCCGGAGCGCTGGGCGGCGCTGCGCGAGCGGATCGCGTCGACCGGGCTGCGCAACTCGCTGCTGCTGGCCATCGCGCCGACCGCGACCATCGCGTCCATCGCCGGTGTGTACGAGTGCATCGAGCCGCAGGTGTCCAACCTGTTCAAGCGCGAGACGCTGTCCGGGGAGTTCCTCCAGGTCAACTCGTACCTGGTGCAGGACCTCAAAGACCTCGGCGTGTGGGACGCCCGCACCCGTGAGGCGCTGCGCGAGGCCAACGGCTCGGTGCAGGACTTCGCCTGGATCCCCGAGGACGTCCGCGCGCTGTACCGCACGGCGTGGGAGATCCCGCAGCGCGGCCTGATCGACATGGCGGCGGCCCGTACGCCGTACCTGGACCAGGCGCAGTCCCTGAACCTGTTCCTGGAGACGCCGACGATCGGCAAGCTCTCCTCGATGTACGCGTACGCCTGGAAGTCCGGGCTGAAGACGACGTACTACCTGCGTTCGCGCCCGGCGACCCGGATCGCCCGCGCCGCCCAGGCGTCCGTTCCCGTGCAGGCCACCCCCGACCCCGACGCGGTCGCCTGCTCCCTCGAAAACCCCGAGTCCTGCGAGGCATGCCAGTAATGACCACCGAGGCCAAGAAGAATCTGCTCGACCCAGGCTTCGAGCTGACGCTTCGCCCGATGCGCTACCCGGACTTCTACGAGCGCTACCGGGACGCGATCAAGAACACGTGGACGGTCGAGGAGGTCGACCTCCACTCGGACGTCGCGGACCTCGCGAAGCTGTCCCCCGAGGAGCAGCACCTCATCGGGCGGCTCGTGGCGTTCTTCGCGACGGGTGACTCGATCGTCGCGAACAACCTCGTGCTGACGCTGTACAAGCACATCAACTCCCCCGAGGCGCGGCTGTACCTGAGCCGCCAGCTCTTCGAGGAGGCCGTGCACGTCCAGTTCTATCTGACGCTGCTGGACACGTACCTGCCCGACCCGGACGACCGGGCCGCCGCCTTCGCCGCCGTCGAGAACATCCCCTCGATCCGCGAGAAGGCCGAGTTCTGCTTCAAGTGGATCAACGAGGTCGAGAAGCTGGACAGCCTCCAGACCCAGGCCGACCGCCGCCGCTTCCTGCTGAACCTGATCTGCTTCGCCGCGTGCATCGAGGGCCTGTTCTTCTACGGCGCGTTCGCGTACGTCTACTGGTTCCGCAGCCGGGGCCTGCTGCACGGCCTCGCGACCGGCACCAACTGGGTCTTCCGCGACGAGACGATGCACATGAGCTTCGCGTTCGACGTGGTCGACACGGTCCGCAAGGAGGAGCCCGAGCTCTTCGACGACGTCCTCCAGAAGGAGGTCACGGACATGCTGGCGGAGGCCGTCGAGGCGGAGCTCCAGTTCGCCCGCGACCTGTGCGGCGAGGGCCTGCCCGGCATGAACACCGAGTCGATGCGCGCCTACCTGGAGTGCGTCGCCGACCAGCGCCTGGTCCGCCTCGGCTTCGCCCCGGTGTACGGCTCGGAGAACCCGTTCTCCTTCATGGAGCTCCAGGGCGTCCAGGAGCTGACGAACTTCTTCGAGCGCCGCCCGTCGGCCTACCAGGTCGCCGTGGAGGGCACGGTCGACCTGGACGAGGACTTCTAGAGCACAGCGCACGGCCCGGCACTCCCCCGAGTGCCGGGCCGTCGTGCTGCCGTCAGCGGGCGATCGGCCGCAGGCGCAGGTCCCTCGGCCGCAGGGTGATGCCGATCCGGTGACGGGAGTCGGACCCCGCCGTCTCCTCGAAGGTGAACGCCGTCGCCATCGAGGCCGTCAGGAGGGTCATCTCCGCCATGGAGAAGTGGTCGCTGGGGCACTTGCGGTTGCCGACGCTGAAGGGGCTCATCGCGTATTTGGGGACTTCTTCGGAGCCGCCGGGGAGCCAGCGGTCGGGGGAGAAGAGTTCCGCTGAGCGGTAGGAGCGGGGGTCCCGCTGGACCGCGTAGGGGCTGTAGACGATGTCGGCGCCGGCGGGAATGTCGTATCCGCCCAGAGTCGTGGCGACGACCGCCCGGCGGGTCAGAATCCATACCGCCGGATAGAGGCGGAGGGTCTCGACGACGACATTCCCGGTGTACGGCAGACTGCGGACGTCGTCGAATCCCACGGGCCGGTCGCCCACCACGTTTTTCACCTCGGCCCGGATCTTGTCGGCGTGTTCGGGGTACTCGGTGAGCACCAGGAGCAGCGACATGATCATGGACCCGACGGTTTCGCTCCCCGGTGTGAGTATCGCGATGACCTGGTCGTGGATCTCCTGTTCCGAGATGGGTTCGCCATTCTCGTCGACGGCTTCCAGCAAAGCCGTCAGCAAATCGTCCGGCTTTTGACCGGAGGCCCGCCGGTCGGCGACGATCTCGTCGACGAGGAGGTGCAAATCGGCCAGTGCCCGGTTGAATTCGCGGTTGGCCGGAAGCGGCACGCGATAAAGCGGTCCGAGGGGGACCACCATCCGCTGGTACATACCGCGGAAGAGGCTCGCGAGGTCCGCGCAGATCCGGTCGGCCCGCTCGTCCATGTAGCTCCCGCGCATGAGGCAGCGCGCGGCGATCCGCGTCGCGACCCGGAACGACTCGGCGGTGACGTCGAGGCTCTCGGCGCCGCGCCACCGCTCGACGAGGGCCCGCGCCTCCTCCTCCATGACGGGCCCGTACCCGGGTATCGCGTCGAGCCGGAACGCGGGCTGTATCGTGCGCCGCTGGCGCCGGTGCAGGGGCCCGTTGGCGGTGGCGACCCCCTGCTTGCCCAGGAGGCTCTCCAGCGACTCCCAGAGGGGCCCGGCGATGATGTAGTCGGGGCTGAGGGCGACCTCGCCGATCAGCTCCGGCGAGGTGACCGCGTACACCGTCTTCGGCCCGAGTTTCAGCCGGACGACGTCGCCGTGGTCGCGCAGTCCGGAGAAGAACGCGAGGGGTGAGCGGGCCAGTTTCCAGCCGTGGCCGAGGACGGGGAGCCCGCCGCCCGCGAGGGGCGCCTCGGCGGGGGCGGGCCGTACCGATTCGAGGGTCATCTATTTCTCTCCCGCCGGCGCGTTGTCGACATAGGGGGGTGTGGACCGGTCGTCCCAGCTGTCGACCATGTAGCGGCCGGACTCGTGGTGGAACCAGTAGACGGAACCGAACCAGTTCCGCATGTTCGCGAGGCAGACGAGCACGGCGTCGCGGATTTCCTTGTCGCCGATCCCGTCCGCGTACCGGCGTGTCTCCCGTTCGGCGGCGAGGAAATCGGCGATGCATTCCAGTATTCGGTTCCTGAGCTCCTCCACGGATTCCTCAAGTGTCAGTCCCTCGTGGACCACGAGGCTGATTCCGAGGTTGTGGACCTCGTCGCCCGCTATTTCCTTCGGCAGCGAGCAGAGGTCGTTGTACCAGGCGGCGAATTCCTGGCTCAGCAGTGCGGCCCGCCGGAATGCCGGGTGTTTCCGCACGGTGTCCGGCAGCTGGACTCCGGCGGCGGGTTCCAGGAGGTCCGTCCATATCCAGTGGGCGAAAGTGAGGCGCCTGAGGGCGAGATATTCCTCGACCGGCGGGACGCGCGCCTCGACGCGGTTGCGGAACTCGCGGTCGTACGCGTCGATCACCTGGTGGAAGTGGCGGGCGAAGCGGGCGTTCCAGCTCGCGGGCAGGAAGCCGTAGAGCCGCAGGACGCTGTCGGCGAGGCCCGCGACCAGCGGGTCCTGGTGGTGCAGGTGGGCCGCGGGGGCGTCGAGGGCCTGGTGGAGCAGGGACTTCAGGCGCCGCCAGGAGGCGGTGCGGCCGTGCACGATGTCACGGTCGTGGCGGTCGTCCCAGACGAAGAACCACGCGCTGTAGTCGGCGATCGCCTGGAGGACCGCGTCGGGGGCGCCGAGGTAGTAGCACGCCATCAAGTCCGTGTAGCACAAGCCGTCGGCATATTCCGCGACCTTGTCCGGCGGCATGAGCCGCTTTTCCAGCAGCCAGCGCCGGGTGTTCCCTTGGAGCTGAGGCCAATACGGATGCCGCAGGCGGGGAAACTCCGCCTCGACGACCGGCAGACTCAGCGACGGCGGAACCGCGGGCGCCGGGCCGGTCTCCGGCACGCGGTTTGCGGTACCGCGCGCGGCACCGGTCCTGCTGTATGTGGTGCTGTGTGGGAAAGCTGGCACGAACAACCCCTCTCGGCCGCCTGTCGCACACACCCCTCCCGCTGTGCCGGGCGTGCGCCGTTGCGTATCCCCGCTCTTCCCATTCAGCACCACAACTGACCGTTCTGGGAACGGATTTGCTTCTTTCACCACCCCGGAATGATGAGATTCCACCCCTGGCTGACTGGTTATGGATCAAAAGGTGCGCTTACGCGATCGGACGTGCGAGGGACATACGAGCGACGCCCGGCCGGAGGGGGTTCCGGGCCGGGCGTCGGCGGGGTGCGCGCGGGGGCGTCAGTCGTTGGCGACCACGGGGTAGCGGGGCTCGTTCTCGGCCATCTGCTTCAGCGCCTCCTTGCGGTCGCGCTTGGAGAGGCGGTCGATGTAGAGGTAGCCGTACAGGTGGTCGGTCTCGTGCTGCAAACACCGTGCGAAGAAGCCGGTGCCGCGCACCTTGATCGGGTTGCCGCGCTCGTCCTGGCCGGTGACCTCGGCGTAGTCGGGGCGCGCGAGTTCGGCATATGCGGTCGGCACGGACAGGCAGCCCTCGTTGCCGTCGTCCAGGCGCCGCTTGTCGGCGGGGAGCTCGACGAGCTTCGGGTTGCAGACGACGCCGGTGTGGCGGACCCCGTCGTCGTCCGGGCAGTCGTAGACGAACACCTTCAGGTCGACCCCGACCTGGTTCGCGGCCAGGCCCACGCCCTCGGCGGTGCGCTGCGAGGCGAACATGTCGTCGACGAGCTTCAGCAGGGACGCGTCGAACTCGGTGACGTCCTTGCACTCCTTGTGCAGCACCGGGTTGCCGACGACGGTGATGGGCAGCGAGGTCCCGCGCTCGCGGTAGGCGGCCTCACGCGCCTCGTTGTCCTCGGTGTCGATGACGAAGCCCTCGTCGTCCACGGGGAGCACGCCCGCGTGCTGCTGATCGGTGTCCTGCTGCGCCATGACGACGTAAGCCTCTCTGAAAACAAGCGGAAAATGCTCGATACAGGGTAAGGGGAGCGCGCCCCTCAGGGGCGCGGGGAACTGCGCGACCAGCCACAACGTTCCTGCACCCGGCAGACGGTCTCAGCAGACCTCTTCGACGTCCCGGTAGTCCCGTGTGTCCGGACTGTCCGCGACCCACCCGTCCAGCAGCCCCGCCACCAGTGAAGCCGGCGCGGCCACCCCGCATTCGCGCTCCGGCACCCACAGCTGGCCGTCGGTGCGGTGGCCGAGCGGTCCCGGCTGGCCCGGTTCGCTGTGGTCGTGGGGGTCGAGGTGCTCCCCGTCGCCCTCGTCGGACGGCATGCGCGACTCGGAGCACGTGCGGCACAGCAGCCGCACGGACGACGACCAGTCCTCGGCCGCGAACCCGGCGTCGGCGGCGAGCTGTTCGAGGGCGTCCCGGTCGGCCTCGGTGGCCGCCTCCAGGAGCACCACCCAGGTCGGCACCGGCGACGGCGCCCACAGCTCGATCTCGTCGAAGACGGGGTAGGAGTGCCCGGCGGAGGTGGTCCGCTCGCCGTGCGGCACCCCGTCGTGCAGGACGACCTCGCCCCAGCGCCGCCCGGAGGAGGGCAGCGGGATGGAGAGCACCTCGACGCGCGCGGGGTCCAGCCGCCGCCCCCACACCACCTCGGCCTCGCCCTCGGGCGAGAGCCGGACGGCGGCGCTGCCGAGGTCCATGCCGACGGGCTCGGCGGCGGAGCCGGAGCCGCCCGGTACGTCGAGCCCGTACGCCTGCCAGGCGCGGCGGGCCAGCGGCCAGTCCTGGAGGGCGGTCGCGGCGATGCCGACGTTCCACCAGTCGGGGGCGCCCGCGTCCTTGTCGAGGAGGGCGACGGCGCGCAGCCCGGCGGCCCGCGCCTGTTCCCAGTCGTGCCGGAACTTGTGCAGGAGGGCCAGGTTGAACCAGGACTCCGACAGCCAGGGTTCCAGATCGGCCGCGCGGGTCAGGAGCGCTCCCGCGTCCTCGTACCGCCCGTCGCCGATCAGCGTGAACGCGCGATCGGTGGCCTGCCGCCAGGAGGCGGAGGGCCGGTGCCGTCCCTTGCCGAAGATCCTCACATCACCACCCGCCAGTTCCCCTGACACCCTCTGCTCATCGCATCAAACCATGTACGACCGGAAGGGCGCTCCCTACCCATGGGTTACCCAGGGACGGCCGGGGTATGACGGCCCGCCCCGATCGCCGGACAGCACCCGCGCGAGCGCCGCGACGACCTCGGGCGCGTACCCGGCGCCCGTCGTCCCCAGCCGCAGCTCCTCCAGCGCGCTGAGCGGCCCCGAGGCGCGCGCCTTCTCCTCGTACGCGTTGACCACCCGGACGATCCGCGCGGCCCGGGGCCGGTCTGCGCCCGGGTCGGCCTGCCGCTCCACGACGGCGGCGACCTGCGCGCCCGCGCCGGTCTGCCGGACGACGGCCCCGCCGAGCAGCGCGATCCGGCGCTGTTCCTCGGGCGGCAGGCCGCTGGTCGCGCCCTCGGGGACGGGGTCGACGAGGCTGAGCTGGCCGATGTCGTGCATCAGCGCGGCGTACTCCAGGACGGTCGACTCGGCCTCGCTGAGCCCCAGTTCCCGGCCGACGGCCTGGCAGAGCGCGGCGACGCGGTGCGCGTGCCCGGCGGGCGTGTACCCGGCGATCTCGGTGGCCCGCGCGAGGGACGCGATGGTCTGCCGGTAGGTGGCCCGGACGGCCGCGTACCGGCGCAGCGCGACCTGCGCGAGCAGCAGCGGCACGCAGAACAGGGGCACCGCCCACAGCCCGACGACGGCCACCGCGAGCGCCGTCACCGCGCCGGTCGCGCACACCGCCGACCCGATGCCGGGCACCGCGCGCATCTCGTCGCGCAGGAGGGGCCCGTACGGCCATCCCGTGCGCGCGTGCGCGAGCGCGGC
>NZ_LIRL01001109.1 GCF_001419795.1 Streptomyces niveiscabiei | reverse complement strand
AGCCCACCCCGCCCCGATACCGCCGAGCGGCGGCAGCGGCGAGCGTCTGGTACCTGCGCGCCATGGCCCTGCTCAACGTCCTGGCGGTGCTCTCCGTCCCCCTGCACGACGGGGTGCGGCGGCACAACGAGGGCGAGTACTTCACCCCGTACCTGCTGACCGCCGGCCTGGTCTCGGCGATCCTCGCGCTGTGGCTGGCCGTGGCGATGCGCAGGCGCAAGCGTGCGGCGTGGATCGTCAACACGGTCCTGACCGCGCTGACCCTGACGGGCATGGCCCTCTTCCTGTTCGTGCCCGACGAGGACGTCGACTTCGGCCACCACTGGATGAACTGGGCCTCCGCCGCGCTCACCGCCCTGTTCCTGCTGGCCCTGCTCGCGGGGCGCCGGGAGTTCACGTCGAAGGGCGACCGCTCCAACCCCCGGACGGCGCTCGCGACCCTGGCCGGCGGCCTGGTGCTGAGCAGCGCGCTGGGCCTGGCGCTGGTGCAGACGACCGGCAGCGCGACGGGAGCGAGCCTGACCGACCGGCTCGGCTACGTCCTGGCCCGCTTCGTCACCCTGGACCCCACCGAGAAGGCGTCCCGCCTCATCGAGGTCCCCGGCTGGGTCGACGGCACGCTCAACGTGACGGCGGCCCTGCTGTTCCTGAGCGTCCTGTACGTGGCGTTCCGCAGCCCCCGGGNNTTCGCGCTGCGCCGCGACAAGGCGGCCGTCTTCTCCCCGAGCGGGAAGGCGGCGGTGACCTACCGCGTCGTCAGCGGCGTCTCCCTCGCCTCCGGCGACCCCGTCGGAGACCCCGAGGCGTGGCCGGGCGCGATCGACGCCTGGCTGGCCGAGGCCCGCGAACACGCGTGGGTCCCGGCCGTCATGGGGGCCTCCGAGGAAGCGGGCGTGATCTACGCGCGGCACGGTCTGAACGCCCTCGAACTGGGCGACGAGGCCGTCGTCGAGGTCGCGGACTTCACCCTGGAGGGGCGCGCGATGCGCGGGGTCCGGCAGGCGTACAACCGGGTCGAGCGCGCCGGATACACCGTGCGCGTCCGCCGCCACGAGGACATCCCCGAGCCGGAGATGGCCCGCCTGGTGGCCGACGCGGACCGCTGGCGCGACGGGGCGACCGAGCGCGGCTTCTCGATGGCGCTCGGCAGGCTCGGCGCGCCGGACGACGGGCGCTGCGTGATGGTCGAGTGCCACGACGCGGACGGCGAACTGCGCGCGCTGCTCAGCTTCGTCCCCTGGGGCCGCGATGGGCTCTCCCTCGACCTGATGCGCCGGGACCGCGCGGGCGACAACGGGCTCATGGAGTTCATGGTCATCGGGCTCCTGCGGCGGGCCGACGAGGTGGGCCTCGCCCGGGTCTCGCTGAACTTCGCGATGTTCCGGTCGGTCTTCGAGCGCGGGGACCGGCTCGGCGCCGGGCCCGTGCTGCGGCTGTGGCGGGCCGTCCTCGGGTTCTTCTCCCGCTGGTGGCAGATCGAGTCGCTGTACCGGGCCAACGCCAAGTACCGGCCGGTCTGGGAGCCCCGCTACATCCTCTTCCAGAAGAGCGGCGAACTGCTGCGGATCGCGCTGGCCTGCGGCCGGGCGGAGGGCTTCGTGACGACGCCGGGTCTGCCCGCCCTCTTCCGCAGGCGGTCGCGCGCCGCCTCCTGACTCCCCGCACACACCCGAGAAAGTTCCGTCCCATGGGTCTCACCAGTACCGCAGTCCTGACGCTCGCCGTGCTCGCGGCGGTGACGCTGTTCGTCCTCACGATCGTGCTCTGGCCACGCCTCGCCCGGCGCGGCTGGCGCGCGCTCCTGGGCCGTACCGGACTGCTGCTGGCGACCCAGACCATGGTCTTCGCCTCGGTCGGCCTCGTCGCGAACAACGCCTTCATGTTCTACGCGTCCTGGGCCGACCTCCTCGGCCTGGAGCAGACGGACGGCACGGTCGTGAACCACTCGTCCGGCACCGGGCCGCTCACCGTGGTGAGCAGACAGCCTTCGGCGGGCGGGCAGATCCAGAAGGTCGTCGTACGGGGCGCGCGGTCCAGGATCAACTCACCCGCGTACGTCTACCTCCCGCCGGAGTACTTCCAGCCGGAGCACGCGAGACGGACGTTCCCCGCGTCCGTCGTCCTCACCGGCTACCCCGGCAACGCCATGTCCCTGATCAAAGGGCTGAAGTACCCCGCGACGGCCCACCGGCTCGCGGCGCGCGGAAAGATGCAGCCGATGATCCTGGTGATGCTGCGCCCGACCCTCGCACCGCCCCGCGACACCGAGTGCGCGGACGTCCCCGGCGGCCCGCAGACCGAGACGTTCCTCGCGCAGGACCTGCCCCGGGCGATATCGGGCGCCTACCGCGTCGGCGGAAACGCCCGCAACTGGGGCGTCGTCGGGAACTCGACCGGCGGCTACTGCGCGCTGAAACTGGGCCTGCACCATCCGGACCGGTTCGCGGCGAGCGCGGGCCTCTCCCCGCACTACAAGGCCCCCCACGACCTCACCACGGGCGACCTCTTCCACGGCGACCGGAACCTGAAGAACCGCGCCGACCTGCTGTGGAGCCTGGACCACGTCCCCGCCCGCGCCTCGTCCTTCCTGGTCAGCAGCTCGAAGACCGGCGAGCGCAACCTGAAGGACACCATGGCGTTCATCAGCAAGGTCCGGGCGCCCGCCCGCGTCTCGTCGATCGTCCTCGACAGCGGCGGCCACAACTTCACCACCTGGAAACGGGAGATCGCCCCCACCCTGGAGTGGATCGGCGGCCGGCTCGCCGCGAGGTGACCCCTACTTGATGACGGCGTTGGCCGCCACGACCGCAAGCCCCAGCAGCGCGTCCGCCACCCCGATCAGCCAGGCGGACCGCCAGGTACGCCCGGCGGCGCGGGCCGCGAGCAGACCCCACGCGAACAGCAGCACCACGTTCACCGCGAAAGCCACGTACTCGACCCCCTCCGAGGGCCACCACCCCCAGCCCGCGCCGAGCAGCAGGACGACCGTCGGCACCGTCGCCATCACGAGCGGCCACTCGGACACCAGCAGCCGCACCGCCGCGCGCACCCCGTGGTGGGTCTGGTCGCCGCGCAGGGCGATCAGATGCGCGTACCCGTGCGCCACGGCCGACGCGACGGCCGTGATCAGGAGCCACTCGGCGCTGCTGAGCCGCTCGCCGGGCGCCGTCTCGCCCTCCCCCGTCAGCGCGGCCACCATGGAGCTGGCCAGCACCGCCCCGTACACACCCCCGAACAGCACATGGGGCCGGGCCAGAGCGCGGACGGACTGACGCAGATACGGACGGGACATGGCTGGCTGTTCCTCGGGCGGTACGGACGACGGCGGCGCCCCACGGACTCGGGCTCGGGCGAGCCCACGGTACGTGAGCCCCCCCGACCGGCTGGACCTCCCCCGCCGGGTGGCCACCTTTCCCGGCGGACCCGGTCACCGGGTGACGTACCGGACGTACCGTCGGCAGCGGAAGAGACCGACGGGAGGAGACGTGGCGGTGGACGACATGCAGGTACCGGCGGGGGGCGATCGGCGATGAACACGGGCCGGGCGCTGTGGCGGCGCGTGCCGCGTCCCGCCGTCGACGCGGGTCTCGCCGCGCTCGCCACGCTCGACGCGTGGGGCAACCTGCACGACGAGGCGGCGACGCCGTTCATGTGGGCGTGCGTCGCCCTGGGCTGTGCGGGGCTGCTGCTGCGCCGGTACGTCCCGCTGGCCGTCGTCCTGCTGACCCTGCCCATGACCCTGTTCCTGGACGTCGCGGTCGCGCCGCTCGCCGCGCTGTACACGCTGGCCACGCGGACCCGCAACCGTCCGCTGCTGGCCGGCTGCGCCCTGCTGAGCACGGCGGCGGGCACCCTCGTGTGGCCCCTGTCCGAGTCGTTCTCCGGCGACCGGACCTGGACGCTCGTCCAGTTCGTCTACACGCTGGCCACGTCCTTCGCCCCGGTCCTCGTCGGCCAGCTCGTCCAGGCCCGGCGCGACCTGCGGCGGCAGCTCGTCGAGATCGAGGAGGTCCGCGAGCACGAGCGCGCGCTGTACGCGCAGAACGTCCTCGCCCGGGAACGCGCCCAGCTGGCCCGTGAGATGCACGACGTCGTCTCGCACCAGGTCAGCCTGATCGCCGTCCAGGCGGCGGCCCTCCAGGTCGCCGCCCACGACCCCGGGCAGGCCGTCGACGGGGCCCGCGCGATCCGCACGCTGAGCGTGAACACCCTCGACGAACTCCGGCACATGGTCACCCTGCTGCGCGCCTCCAGCGGCAAGGAGACCGAGCTCTCCCCCCAGCCCACCCTGGCCGACCTCAAGCGGCTGATCGCGGGCAGCGGCATCGAGACCACCCTGACCGGCGAACTCCCGCCCGGCATCAGTACGACCGCCCAGCGCACGATCTACCGGACGGTCCAAGAAGCTCTCACGAACGTCCGCAAGCACGCCCCGGGCGCC
>NZ_LIRL01001108.1 GCF_001419795.1 Streptomyces niveiscabiei | reverse complement strand
CCCCTATGCCGCAGAACCTCCCCGCCCTGACCCCCCGCAGCAGCTACCGCCAAAAAGTCGTCGACGCCCTCCGAGCCGCCCTCATCGCGGGCCAACTCCGCCCCGGCGAGGTGTACTCCGCCCCCGGCGTGGCCGCACGGTTCGGCGTCTCGGTCACCCCCGTGCGCGAGGCGATGCTGGAGCTGGCGAAGGAGGGCCTGGTAGCCCCGGTCCCGAACAAGGGCTTCCGCGTCACCGAGGTCTCCGACACACAGCTCGACGAGTACACGCAGATCAGGGCGCTGATCGAGATCCCCACGGTGGTGGCCCTCACCGACACCGCGACCCCGGCGTCCCTGGAGGCGCTGCGCCCCGCCGCGCAGGAGATCGTCACCGCGTCGGCGGCGGGCGACCTCGTCGCGTACGTCGAGGCGGACACCCGCTTCCACCTCGCCCTGCTCGCGCTCGCCGGCAACGCGCACCTGGTGGAGGTGGTCCGCGACCTGCGCAGCCGCTCCCGCCTGTACGGCCTCGAAGCACTCGCCGCCTCCGGCCGCCTCCCCGCGTCCGCCGCCGAGCATCTCGCCCTGCTGGACGCCCTGTTGGCCCGCGACGAACAGGCCGTCCGCACGATCATGACCCAGCACCTGGGCCACGTACGGGGGTTGTGGGCGACGGCGTGACTCCTGCCGTCGGCCCCCGCACAAGACCGCCTCCTGTGATCCTTGTCGCTGACGTGACACGCGTGACTCACGTGCCGTATGGGCATGTCAATCCCCGTTGAGCGAAAGGATCGTGCCGTTCCTGTGCGGGAAGTGGGGAAAGCAGCGTGCGAGTATGCCTGATCGGTGCGGGCCTGTCGGGACTGGCGACGGCGCGCCAACTCAAGGAGCACGGAGTCGAGTTCGTCTGCCTGGAGAAGGCACCGGACGTCGGCGGCCTGTGGCGCATGCCGGACGCCGGTGAGCGCGGCCCCGGTTACCTGTCGCTGCACCTCAACACGGCCAAACAGCTCACCGGTTACGCCGGTTTCCCGATGCCGGCCTCGTACCCGCTGTATCCCCGGCACAGCCAAGTCGCCGCGTACCTGCGCGAGTTCGCTGAGTGGGCCGACCTGCTCGACCACATCGAGCTGAACACCGAGGTCGAGTCGGTCCACCAGGAGGACGACGGCTCGTGGACGGTCGTCAGCAAGGGCCCGGACGGCACGACGACACGCGGCTTCACCCACGTCGTCGTCGCCTCGGGACACAACACGCAGCCCGTGATGCCGGCCCTCCCCGACGGCGCCGACACCTTCGACGGAACGATTCTGCACGCCCTGGACTACCGCGACGGCAGCGACTTCACCGGCCGCAGGGCCGTGGTCGTCGGCCTCGGCGCCTCGGCGGTGGACATCGCCGCCGACCTGTCCCGGCACGCCGCGCACACGGTGATCTCGGTACGCCGGGGACTGCACGTCCTGCCGAAGCAGCTCTTCGGCATGTCCCTGGACGAGATCGCGGACGCGCCCTGGTGGACGGCGATGCCGCTGGAGGAGCAACGGCGCCTGATCGAGCAGGCGTTGCTCGTCGTGCGCGGCAAGATCTCCGACTACGGCCTCCCCGAGCCCGACCACCCGCTGTTCGCGTCGGCGGTCACGATCTCCGACGAGATCCTGAGCCGGATACACCACGGCGAGGTGACCGCGAAACCGGCGATCGAGCGCCTCGACGGGCGCCGGGTCATGTTCACCGACGGCACGTCCGTGGCCGCCGACACGATCGTCTACTGCACCGGTTACCGCATGGACTTCCCGTTCCTGCCCGCCGGTTGCCCGACCGGGCCGGGCGGCGCGGTGGAGCTGTACAAGCGGGTCGTCGCGGCCGACCGGCCGGGCCTGTACTTCACCGGCATGGTCCGCCCGCTGGGTTCCATCACCCGCCTCGTCGAGGCGCAGGCCCGCTGGATCGCCCGCGTCCTCACGGGCGAGGCGTCCCTCCCGGCCCCCGAGGTCATGCGCAAGGAGATCGCGGACTACCTCGCCGGGATCGCGGGCCAGTACGGCCGCACGGAAGGCTCGTCTACGCAGGTCAGCGTGGCGGAGTACCTGGAGGAACTGCGCGCGGAGTGAGCCGGGGGAACCCACCCCCGTACCCCAGAGCCCCGCTCTCCAC
>NZ_LIRL01001107.1 GCF_001419795.1 Streptomyces niveiscabiei | reverse complement strand
GGGGTCGGGGTGGGCGCAGTTCAACCGGGACCTGCGGATGGAGGTGTCGCGGCCGGCGCTCATCGTCGACGTCCGGGGCAACGCGGGCGGCCACATCAGCGAGTTGGTCGTCGAGAAGCTGTCCCGCACGATCCTCGGGTGGGACCTCACGCGCAACGCCCAGCCGGTGTCGTACGCGTCGAACGCCCCCCGAGGACCGGTGGTCGCCCTCGCCGACGAGGCGACCTCCTCCGACGGCGACATGATCACCGCCGCGTTCAAGCTGCTCAAGATCGGGCCGGTGGTGGGGCAGCGGACGTGGGGCGGCGTGGTGGGGATGACCGGGCGGCACGAGCTGGGCGACGGCACGGTCATCACCGTGCCGATGAACGCGGCCTGGTTCGACGCGTTCGGGTGGTCGGTGGAGAACCGGGGCGTCGACCCCGACATGGAGGCGCTGCGCACGCCGCTGGACTGGGCCGAGGGACGGCACGCTCAGCTGGACGACGCGGTGGGGCTGGCGCTGGAGCTGCTGGACCGGGGGGAGGTGGCGAGTCCGCCGGACCATCGGGGGGTACCGGACCGGTCCCGGCCGAAGCTGCCGCCTCGGGAGGGGTGAGGTCGGTACCCCTGTAGTACCGGGGTACCCGTAGTGCTGAGGTACCTGTCCGTACTGAGGTCCTCGTCCGTACTGGAGTACCCGTAGTACGGGGGTACCCCCTACGCCCCGTGCGCCAGCACCCTCTCCAAAGTCCGGCGGCCCGCCCTCCCCCACGTCGGCTGGCCGCCCGGCAGGCCCTTCTCCCAGGCCCGGCCGACGCTGAGCAGGCCGAACGCCGAGAGGACGGCCCAGCCTTGGGCGCGGTGGACGAGTGCCTCGTCGGTGACGCCGTAGGCG
This sequence comes from Streptomyces niveiscabiei, assembly GCF_001419795.1. Lineage (GTDB taxonomy): Bacteria > Actinomycetota > Actinomycetes > Streptomycetales > Streptomycetaceae > Streptomyces > Streptomyces niveiscabiei. The sequence continues at coordinate 4,734 of NZ_LIRL01001107.1, read as the reverse complement.
CGCAGGAAGGGGTCCGCCGCGCCCTCGGGGAGCAGCTTCCACGCGGCGGCGATGTCGGCGGCCGGGTCGCCGGCGCCCATGTCGCCGAAGTCGATGATCCCGGAGAGGACGCCGTCCGTGACGACGGCGTTGGCGGGGTGGAGGTCCACGTGCACCCAGACCGGCGGCCCGTCCCAACTCGGCGCGGCGACGGCCCTGTTCCACACCTCGCGGACGCGGGGGACGTCGATGATGTCCGCCAGGCTGTCGAGCCCGGACTCGAATCCGGCCTTGAGCGGGGCGAGTTCGCCGCAGCGGCTCGGGTTGAGGGGCGCGTCCTGCGGGGCCGGCCGATGCAGCGCGCGGAGGAACCCGGCGAGGGCTTCCGCCGAGCGCGGCCCGTCGGTGATCTCGACGCCGTCGGCGGGCTGTCCCGGGACCCAGTCCACGACCGCCCACGGCCGGGGGAACAGCTCACTCGGCTCGCTGAACCTGCGGGGCGTCGGAATGGGCAGCGGTAGCCGCTCGGCCAGCTCCGGAAGCCAGCGGAACTCCTGGGCGAGGAGCGTGGGGGCACGGTCCGTCATCGGCAGCCGTACCGCCAACTCCTCGCCGACCCGCCAGAGTTGGTTGTCCCAGCCGGACGCGACGGGACGGATCGGAAGGTCGGCGAGGTCGGGCTGCTGCTCGCGGAGAAGACTGCGGACGAAAGCTTCGTCGGTGTCGGTGCGCTGCATGGTCCGCAGCGTACGTGCTCCCCGTCATACCTCAGAGGGATCGCTCCGCTCTCGCTGCCTCGTCCGCCGTCCCGCCCGCCCCGACCAGCCCCGTACTCATACCGGACAACCGAGGTGCTACCCGGCGCATCTCCCGGCCGCCGACCGAGCCGATCACCCCGGGGAGGTACCCGCGTACACCCTGCATCCCGCGCAGCCACCACTGGCCGTAGACGTGGCTCGACCGGCGCTCTATCCCGTCGGCCATGCGCTCGACGGCGGGACCGAGGGGGTACGTCTTGTTGGCGGGCCACGGCAAGCGCTGGCGCAGCTCGCGCATGACGTCGTCCTGGTCGGCGCCGCGCACCATGTCCGTGTCGGTCCAGGAGAGGTAGCCGACGCCGACGCGCACCCCCCGGTAGCCGACCTCGGCGCGCAGGCTGTGCGCGTACGCCTCGACGCCGGACTTGGACGCGCAGTACGCGCTCATCATCGGCGCCGGGGTGAGCGCGGCGAGGGAGGCGATCTGGAGGAGGTAGCCGCGGCTCTCGATGAGGACCGGCAGGAACGCGCGGGCGGTGACGGCCGAGCCGATGAGGTTGACCTCGATGACGCGCCGCCACGCGTCGGGGTCGGAGTCGAGGAAGGTGCCCCCGGCGGCGACCCCGGCGTTGGCGACGACGATGTCGACCTTCCCGAACCGTTCCTTCACCTCCTCGGCGACCCGGTTCATGGCGTCCTGGTCGGTGACGTCGGCGTACCAGTAGCCGCTCTCGCCGTGCAGCCGTTCGGAGACCTCCTTGAGCGCCTCGGGTTCGAGGCCGACGAGGGCGACGGTCGCGCCGCGCGCGGAGAGTTTCCGCGCGAGCAGCTCGCCGACGCCGCGCGCGGCTCCGGTGATCACGGCGACCTGTCCGTCGAGGCTCACCTTGCTCATGCGCCCTCCTTCAACTGGCTGTAGGTGGTGGTCAGTTCGCGTATCCGCGCGCTCACGAGGTCCGGCGCCTCCACGGGGGTCATGTGGCCGATGCCGTACAGCTCGGTGAGGCCGAGGCAGTTGGGGAGCGCGGCGGCGAGGGCTCGGGCGTGGACGGGCGGGGTGAGGCGGTCGGCGGTGCCGGTGACGACGGCGGTGGGGACGGTCAACTGGGCGACTTGGTCGCCGAGTTCGAGTGATTCGAGGACCCGCGCCCAGGCGTACCGCACCTTGCGGGGGCAGGCGTGGACGATCCGCGCGCACTTGTCGACCGCTTCGGGTGTTGAACCGGGGCCCATGGTCGCGTACTTGAGGATTTTCTTGCCGACGGGGGTGACCGGGCCGAGCGGCGCCTTCGAGCCGATGATCTTCCCGGTGAGCCAGGTCCGTACCCGCCCGGCCTTGAGGGGGACGACCGTCGACTCGACGACCAGCCGCGAACTCCCCGTACTGCACAGGAGACTTGCGGCGACGTGTGCCTTGAACGCCGGGCGCGTCGCGGCGGCCATCACCGTCATGCCGCCCATCGAGTGACCGGCGACCACGGCCTTCTCGTCCGGCGCGAGGGTGGCGAGCAGCACCGCTTCGAGGTCGTCGGCCAGGGCCGTCGTACCGACCGCCGGGCTCGCGGGGGTGTTGCCGTGGCCTCTCAAGTCGTAGGCGATGACACGGTGATCGCGGGAGAGGTCGTCGATCTGCGCCTGCCAGAAGGCGGTTGAGCAGGTCCAGCCGTGCACGAGGACGACGGCGGGCGCGGTGGCGGGGCCGTGGATCTCGACGTGCAGGGGTGCGCCGTCCCGGGAGGTGGCCGTGAGGGTCCTCACGCGGTCACCTCGACGGCGTCGTAACTGCCGTTGTCCGTGGCGGAGTTGGGTTCGTTCGGTTTCCTGGGCCGCCTGAGCACCTCGTACTCGGCCAGGTCGACGCGGCGGGTCGCGCGGCGGAACTCGCTCGTCGTACCGGGCCACACGGTCGTGTTGCGGCCCTGCGCGTCCAGGTACCAGCTCACGCAGCCGCCGGTGTTCCAGACGGTCCGCTCCATGCGGTCCTGCACGCGCCGGTTCCAGCGGTGCACGGCGCTGGGGCGGGCGTCGAGCGCCACCTCCCCGCCCAGCACGTCGAGTTGACGCAGATAGTCGGCCATGTAGTTGAGCTGCGACTCGATCATCAGGATCATCGAGGAGTTGCCGAGGCCGGTGTTGGGTCCGATGACCGTCATCCAGTTCGGGAACCCGGCGACCGCCGCGCCGCGCAGCGCCTCCATGCCGCCGCGCCCCCAACTCTCGGCGAGAGTACGGCCGTCGGCGCCCACGACGCGGTCGGCGATCGGCATGTCGGTGACGTGGAAGCCGGTGCCGAAGACGATCGCGTCGGCCTGCGCCGTACTGCCGTCGGCGGCGACCAGCGTGTTGCCGCGGATCTCGGCGAGGCCGCTCGCGACGACGTCCACGTTGGGCTGCGCGAGCGCCGGGTAGTAGGTGCTGGACAGCAGGATGCGCTTGCAGCCGATGCGGTAGTCGGGGGTCAACTTGGCCCGCAGCACCGGGTCCTTGACGGCCCTGGCGATGTTGAGCTTGGCCAACTGCTCGACGAAACCCAGTTCGTTGGGGTGTTTCGTGAACGCCTGGACCTGCAACTCCCGGATGCCCCACAGGAGTCCGCGCCGCGCCTGGGTCGTGAAGGGGAGTTTTCGGTGCAGGGCGCGTTCGGCGCCGGTGATCGCGCGGTCGACGCGCGGCATGACCCACGCCGGGGTCCGCTGGAACAACGTCAGTCCGGAGACGAGGGGTTGGATCGCCGGGACGATCTGGATCGCGGACGCTCCCGTGCCGATCACCGCGACGCGCTTGCCGCGCAGGTCGTAGTCGTGGTTCCAGCGCGCGGAGTGGAACACCTCGCCCGGGAACGACTCCAGTCCGGGGACGTCCGGCGTCTTCGGGTCGGAGAGCGGGCCGGTCGCCGAGACGACCATGTCGGCGGAGAGTTCACCGGACGCGGTCTCGATGTCCCAGCACAGGCGCTCCGCGTTCCACACCATCCGCCTGACCTCGGAGTCGAAGCGTAGGTGTGGCCGGATTCCGAAGACGTCCGCGACCTTCTCCAGGTAGGCGCGGATGTGGCCCTGGCCCGAAAAGGTGCGCGGCCACTCGGGGTTGGGCGCGAAGGAGAAGGAGTACAGGTGCGACGGGACGTCGCAGGCGCACCCCGGATAGGTGTTGTCCCGCCAGGTGCCGCCCACGCTGTCCGCGCGCTCCAGGACCACGAAGTCGGTGATCCCTTCGCGCCGCAACCGCACCGCGGCCCCGAGCCCGCCGAACCCGGACCCGACGACCGCCACCCGCACATGCTCGCGTCCGGCCATGAGGACGCCCTCCTTCGCGCGACCGCGCCAGTAATCACTGGCACAATCGGACTGTAGAGCAGCCCGCTACCGATGGGTAGGGGTCGGACGGGGGAAAGTTACCGGCGGTACGACATAGGGTCTGGGCGTGGCGGACAGGCAGGACGAGAACTCGGCGAAGCGTGAATACCGCATGGAGGAGCTGGCGTCCCTGGCCGGCATCACCGTGCGGACCCTGCGTTTCTACCGCGAACGCAAGCTCCTCGCGCCGCCCCGCCGCGAGGGCCGCATCGCCTGGTACGACGACCACCACCTCGCGCGCCTGCGCACCATCGCCGCGCTCCTCGAACGCGGCCACACCCTCACCGGCATCGCCGAACTCGCCGAGGCCCTCGACCACGGCCGCGACATCACCGACGTCCTCGGCATCGCCCCCACGGAAGAGGAACCGGTCCGCCTCACCCCCGAGGAACTCGCGGCCCGCTTCGAGGGCCAGACCACCCCCGAGAACCTCGCCGCCGCCCTCTCCCTCGGCTACCTCGGCACCGACGGCGACGAGATCGTCCACATCAGCCGCCGCCTCCTCGACGTCTCCTCCACCCTCGTCCACGAAGGCATCCCCCTCGCGGACATCCTCGCCGCGGCCCACGAGGTCCGCACCCACACCGACGCCCTGGCCGACCTCTTCACCACCACCCTCCTCCAACACCTCCCCCCCAACC
>NZ_LIRL01001106.1 GCF_001419795.1 Streptomyces niveiscabiei | reverse complement strand
CTGGCCGCCGTCGAAGAACTGCGCGTACGGCATCGGGGAGCGGTTGTAGAGGGACGAGCGGTGGTCCTTGTGGCGGAGATAGACGCGGTGGGTGCCGGTGCGGGTCTCGTAGCCGTCGCGGCCCGAGCGGATGGGTACGGGGGCGTAGAGCACGCGCTTGCCCTGCTGCACCCACATCAGCTGGCGGGCGAGATCCACGCAGGCCACCCGGTGGGAGCCGGTCGGGCAGCGGCGGGCGGCGTTGGGGTTGCGGGCGGCCCGGGCGACCAGCGTCATGCGGTACGCCGGGTAGCCGGCGTAGCCGTTCGCCGGGACGAGGCCGCTGCGGGCCTGGAAGGCGCTGATCGCCTCGCAGTCGGCGGGCGACTGGCGGCCGTCCTCCGGGAGTTTCAGGTGGCGTTCCAGCTGCCGCTGGTACGGACCCGTCCCGGCCGTACAGGACGAGAGGCCGCCCGCCGCTGCCGGGGAGGCCGTCGCGGCCAGGACGCCCGTCGCCGCTGGGGAGGCCGTCGCCGCCAGGACGGCCGCCGCTGTCACCACACGCCACATCCAGTTGGTCCTCATGGGGCCAGCAAAACCGGGGTGGGGCGTGCGGTGAGGGGCGGGCTGAGCCGAACGGCGGCCCGCTTGCCCCCTACCGGGTACGTCAGCTCTTGGTCAGCACCCGCACCGGCTCCCCCGCCAGGTACGCAGCGATGTCCTGCACCGCCTCCCCGTAGAACGTCCGGTAATTGCGCTCGGTGACGTACCCGAGGTGCGGGGTCGCGAGGACGTTCGGGAGGGTGCGCAGCGGGTCGTCGGCGGGGAGGGGTTCCGTGTCGAAGACGTCGAGGCCGGCTCCGGCGATCCAGTGCTCGCGCAGGGCGCGGATCAGGGCGTCCCGGTCGACGATCGCGGCGCGGGAGGTGTTGACGAGGTACGCGTGGGGGCGCATCGCGCGCAGTTCGGGTTCGCCGAGGAGGCCGCGGGTGCGGTCGGACAGGACGAGGTGGATCGAGACGAAGTCGCTGCGGGACAGCAGGTCCTCCTTGGAGGCGGCGAGCTGTGCTCCGGCGTCCGCGGCGCGCTGCGCCGTCAGGTTCTGGCTCCAGGCGAGGACGTCCATGCCGAACGCCGTGGCGACGCGGGCGACCTGGCTGCCGAGGCGGCCGAGTCCGAGGAGGCCCAGGGTGCGGCCGGCGAGGTCCTGGCCGACGGTCGACTGCCAGGGGCCGTTCTCGCGCAGGGCCCGCGCCTCGGTGGTGAGGTGGCGCGCGAGGCCCAGGAGCAGGGCCCAGGTGAGTTCGGCGGGCGGGGTCGCGCTGCTCGCCGTACCGCAGACGGTGACGCCCTGTCCGGCCGCCGCCGTGAGGTCGATGGACGCGTTGCGCATGCCCGTCGTCACCAGGAGCCGCAGCTTCGGGAGCCGCTTCAGGAGGGCGGCGTCGAAGGGGGTGCGTTCGCGCATGGCCACGACGATCTCGCAGTCGGCGAGTTCGCGGGCCAGGCGGTCTCGGTCGGTGATGTTCTCGCGGAGGGTGCGGACGTCGACCTGGCCGGCGAGGGGGCTCCAGTCCGCCGAGGCCAGGGCCACGTCCTGGTAGTCGTCGAGTACGGCGCAGCGGAGGGGCATGCGGGGGGTCATGCGGGGTCCTGCCTTTCCTGCGGGCCACAGGGTGATCAGCGTACCGACGGGCCCGGTGGGGGTCCGCTGCGGGCGGCCGGGCAGGTCAGCGGTCGTAGGCGAGCCGCGCCGTGCGCGGGACCGGGCCGAACGTGCCGCTGTGGAAGTCCGCGAACGCCTTCCTGATCTCCTGCTCGCTGTTCATGACGAACGGGCCGCCGAGGGCGACGGGTTCACGCAGGGGTGTGCCGCTGTAGATCATGACGCGGGCGGGGCGGTCGGGGTCGGTGGCCTTGAGGTGGAGGGTCGTGGCGGCGGGGCCCGCGACGGGGTCGGACCAGCCGGTGCGGCCCGCGCGCAGCTCTCGGCCCGCGACGAGGAGGCGGCCGTCCATGACGTGCGCGAACAGGCGGTGTTCCGGCGGGACGTCGAGCGTGTACGAGGACTCGGGGTCGAGGGTCGCGACCAGGCCCTGGACCGGGTGGTGGGTGTCGGCGGCGCCGGTGACGCCGTCCACGGTGCCCGCGTGGACGTCGATGCGGACGCCCGGGGTCTCGATACGGGGCATCGCCGCGCGGGTGAGGTCCTGGTAGCGGGAGGGGGTCAGCTTCTTCGCCGCGGGGAGGTTGAGCCACATCTGGAGGACGTGCGCATGTTCGTCGCGGTAGGCGAGTTCGCGGTGGATGATGCCGCGTCCGGCGGTCATCCACTGGACCTCGCCGGGTTCCAGGGCTCCCGCGTGGCCGAGGTTGTCGCCGTGTTCGAGGACGCCGCCGACGACGGTCGTGACGGTCTCCAGGCCCCGGTGCGGGTGCCACTCGAAGCCCGGCGCCGAGAACCGGTCCTCGACCAGGGCCAGGAACGGGTCGGTGAGCGCGGGGTCGGTGGGGACGAAGACGAGCGCCTTGTCGTCGACCTGCGCGTCGGGGCCGAGGTGCTGCTTCTCGGTGACGCGGTTGATGATCCGTTCCATGGGGGCTCCCGGCAGACGAGCGGCGCGGCGGACCCACGCCGAACTCCATGACACATCATCCAATATATATGACCTGTCATTCACTCCACTACGCTGGCCCCATGACGCAGTGGCTCACGAACGAGGAACTCCTCGCCTGGCACGGACTGATGCAGCTCAGCTCCCGCCTCCAGACAGACCTGGGACGCCAGCTCCAGGACGACCACGGGATCTCCGTCGCGGACTACGAGGTGCTCGGGCGGCTGCACGACGCCGGCACAGGCGTACGGGCCAGGGATCTCGGCGCGTCACTGAACTGGGAACAGAGCCGCGTCTCCCATCAGCTCGCGCGCATGCAGCGCCGGGGGCTGGTCGAGCGGGGCGACTGCGAGACGGACCGCCGAGGGGTCACGTTCCGGCTGACCGAGGCCGGCCGCACCACTCTGGAAGCGGCGGCACCCGGACACGTGGACACGGTCCGGGCACTCGTCTTCAACGCCCTGTCCCCGGAACAGGTGACCCAACTGGCCGAGCTGACGGGGCACTTGATGCGGCACGTCGACACGTGCCCGCTGGCGGACTCGCATCGGGCGGCGGTGCGGGCCTCGCAGACGTAGGGGGTCGCTCTAGGACGGCAGGGTCGCGAGGAGGCCCACGGTCTCCGCGAGGGCCCCCGGCTGGCCGAGGGCCTGGAAGTCGGCCTCCACGTCCGCGAGCCGCAGAACGCCCCGGCGGATCGCGTGGTAGCGGACCAGCGACCACACGTACACGTCGAGGTTGTCGAACTGGGTGTCCTCCTCGATGGCCTCCTCCTCGTGGGACCAGACGGCGACCTTGCCGTCGGTGAGGACGACGTAGTAGTTGCCGCCGCCGTCGGCGCCGACGGACCAGACGTCGTCGTCGGTGAGTTCGGTCTCGTGGTCGGTGTCGAGGATCTGGCAGTCGTTCTCGGCGAACTCGAAGGCGTACGACCAGTCGTGGATGTCGAGGAAGGCGGGCCGCATGCCCGCCTTCCTCGACATCCA
>NZ_LIRL01001105.1 GCF_001419795.1 Streptomyces niveiscabiei | reverse complement strand
GGCCCGACGAGCCGGAGGTCCCCGCCTCGGCGTGGACCTCCGGCTCGTCGGGCCCGACCAGTTCGCATGGACACCCTGGTGACAGGACCGGGGTTACCGGTCCCGCCCGCACGCGTAGGCAAGCGGTGAGATCAGCTCCTCCGCGTCGGGGAGCCAACGGTTCGCGGCGGTGGGACGGCAGGCCCACTGGACGGCGCGGGAGCCGAGACGGGTCGGCGGAGCGGCGACGTAGGAGCCCTCCCCGAGGACGTCGAGGTCGAGCGCGCCGATCGACCAGCCGATGCGCCGCAGCAGGTCGGGAACCTTGACCGAGGCCCCGGGAAGGACGAAGAACTGCATGCGTCCGTCGGGCGAGAGGGTCACGGGCCCGAGCGTCAGCTCCATCCGCTCCATCCGCGCGAGCGCGAGGAACCCCGCGGTCTCGGGCACGGAGATCGCGTCGAAGGTGCGCCCGGTCGGCAGCAGGATGGACGCGGAGGGCTGCTTCTGCCACATCCTGCGGGCGACGGTCGCACTCCCCGTCGCCTGGGACGCCCAGTCGGGGCGCACGGGATGTGCGCCGGGAGCGGCACACTTGGCGTCACCGCAGGAGCAGCGCTGCACTCCGTCGACGGCTTCCAGCCAGGTGCCGGAGAACACGTCCCAATGGCGCTCCTCGGCATAGCGGACGGCGGTTTCCAGCAGCGTTTCCCCGCGCTGCTTCGGGATTTGGGTGGCTTCGGCGACGCCGGCAATGGTCTCTTCCACGGTGAGCACAACTCTAGCGGTCACGAGGGGTTACGCGTGCCCGAAAGCTCGGGCGGAAGCGGGGTCCAGGGCAGCTCTGACGGATGTTCAAGTGCGCGGGGGAGAGCACCGGTTCGGCCTTCGGGGCGCATGGGTGCACGTCCGGGGGCGCGGGGCAGGAAAGCGCCGCGGAACGGGTAGTCACAAACCGGGGGGAACGGGGAGTCACGTCCAGGGCAGCGCTCTGTTCAAGTCCAGCCCGCCACCCCGGCAATCCTCGCAAGTCCCGCATTTTCGTCAGGTCAGCGGGGCACTGATCTTCACGGCCGGATTTTTTCGGTTACGGGTCCGGATCCTGAACAGCCGGACCCGAGGACGACCAACCCGGAGCCGACCGGTGGAAGACACGTCAACTCGGTGCGTGGCAGGCACCGCAGCCACAGGGGGTTACGCCATGGCCGCAAGGCCGCTTGTCGCGCGGCAGCCGAACGAACGGTTGCAGGCGCTCATCCAGGAGGCGGGGTGCTCGAACGCCGGGCTCGCCCGCCGGGTCAACATGTGCGGGGCGGAGCACGGCCTCGACCTGCGCTACGACAAGACGTCCGTCGCCCGCTGGCTGCGCGGACAGCAACCGCGGGGCCGCGCACCGGCGATCATCGCCGAGGCGCTGGGCCGCAAACTCGGCCGTACGGTCACGATCGACGAGATCGGCATGGCCAACGGCAAGAACCTCGCCTCGGGCGTCGGCCTCCAGTTCTCCCCGACGGTCCTCGGCGCGATCGAGCAGGTCTGCGAGCTGTGGCGCAGCGACGTGGGCCGGCGCGACTTCCTCTCGGGCTCCTCGGTCGCCGCCTCGGCGCTCGTCGAACCCAGCCGCGACTGGCTGATCTCCGCGCCGGACGCGCAGGTCGCCCGTACCGCCGGTCCGCGCGTGGGCCAGTCCGACGTCGCCGCCGTCCGCGCGATGACGCAGGCCCTCGTCGACCTCGACCACCAGTACGGCAGCGGGCACGTGCGCCCCGTCGTCGTCCACTACCTCAACAGCGTCGTCTCCGGACTGCTCGCCGGCTCCTACCGGGAGGCGGTGGGGCGGGACTTGTTCGCGGCGGTCGCCCGACTCACCGAGCTGGCCGGGTACATGGCCGTCGACACGGGCCAACCGGGCCTCGCCCAGCGGTACTACATCCAGTCGCTGCGGCTCGCGCAGGCGGCGGGGGACAGAGGCTACGGCGGGTACGTCCTGGCCGCGTCCATGAGCCACCTCGCCGCCCAGCTCGGAAACCCGCGCGAGATCGCCCAGTTGGCGCGCGCCGCGCAGGAAGGGGCGCGCGGGCGCGTCACCCCGCGCGCGGAGTCGATGTTCCACGCCGCCGAGGCCCGCGGCCACGCCCTGCTCGGCGACGTACGCGCCGCCCAGCTCTCCTCCTCCCGCGCCCTGTCCGCGCTGGAGGCCGCCGACACCGACACCGGGGACGACCCGCCCTGGATCGCCCACTTCGACGAGGCGTACCTCGCCGACGAACTCGCCCACTGCCACCGCGACCTC
>NZ_LIRL01001104.1 GCF_001419795.1 Streptomyces niveiscabiei | reverse complement strand
TCGTGACCGCCGCCGACGACCACCGCGTCCGCCTTCAGGTCGTCGGCGGCGGTCACGAGCCCGGCGTAAGGGTCCCCGCGGAACGTGTGGAACTCCCAGCGGATGTCGAATATCCCCTTCAGCCGCTCGGTCTCGCTGCGGATCTGCGCGACGAGATCCTCGGCGATCTGATCCGTGGTCTCCGCGACCGGCACCCCCATCGCGGCCCCCGCCGCCATCACCGGCTGGATGTACACGATCGCCAGCAGCGCCCGCTGCCGCCGCGCGAGCCCCGCGGCGTACGCGGCGGCCCTCAGGGACGAGTCGGAGCCGTCCACCCCGACCACGATGACCTTGGGACCGTCGGTCCCCCGCTCGAACCCCTGCGAGGGCTCCCGCTGATGCTGTTCCGTCACGCACCGAGGCTATCGGAACGACCGCTTCCCCCTTCTCGACGGGCGCCCGGCTCGCCTCCTTCCTACAGTCGAAGCCATGAGCGCAGCAGGAACCGCGACCACCGCCGCCGAGCGGGCAGAGAACGAGCGGCCGGCGAAGAAGGACAGGGCACGCCACCTCACCCGGGTCCCCGAGGCGTTCGGCGGGTTCTTCGGGGCCATCGGGGTGCTGTGCGTCGTCCTCGCCTTCGTGCCGCCGCTGCGCCGCCTGCTGCGCCCGGCCGTCGACCTGGTCGACCTGCTGATCATCCCGGTCAGCGCGAACCTCGCCTACGCCGTCTTCCTGTTCCTGCTGGCCGGCGCGACGGCCGCGCGCAAGAAGGTCGCCTGGTGGCTGGTCGTCGTCTACCTGGGCCTGCTGGTGCTCGGGGACTGCCTCGGGGTCGCGTTCGGCGACTACACCATGTCGCTGCTGTCGCTGGTCGTCTGCGGGCTCGCGTTCGTCGTCCTGCTCTTCGCGCGCCGCGAGTTCTACGCCGACTCCCGGCACGGCGCCGTCCGCCGGGCCGTCCTCGTGCTGCTGGTCGGCCTCGGGCTCGCGATCCTCGCCGGCTGGGGGCTCGTCGAGCTGTTCCACGGCACCCTGCCGCGCGGCCAGCGCCTCGCCTGGGCCGCCGACCGGGTGCTCGGCGGGCTCGTCTCCGGCGGCTCCTTCGACGGCCGCCCGCCGCGCGCCCTCTTCTTCCTCCTCGGCCTCTTCGGCGCCCTCGCCCTCCTGAACGCCGCCGCCACGCTGTTCCGCAGCCAACGCATGGAAGCCGCCCTGCACGGCGACGAGGAGGCCCGCATCCGCGCCCTCCTCAAGCGGTACGGCGCCCACGACTCCCTCGGCTACTTCGCCACCCGCCGCGACAAGGCCGTCGTCTTCTCGCCCAGCGGCAAGGCGGCCGTCACCTACCGCGTCGAGGCCGGCGTCTGCCTCGCCAGCGGCGACCCCGTCGGCGACCGCGAGGCCTGGCCGCACGCCATCGCCGCCTGGCAGGACACCGCGCGCCGCCACGGCTGGACCCCCGCCGTCATGGGCGCCTCCGAGGACGGCGCCACCGCCTTCGCCCGCGCCGGCCTCGGCGCGCTCCAGCTCGGCGACGAGGCGATCCTCGACATCCCCTCCTTCGACCTCGGCGGACGCGACATGCGCGTCACCCGCCAGGCCGTCAACCGCGTCCGCCGCACCGGCGCGACCTGCCGGGTACGCCGCCACTCCGCCCTGACCCCCGAGGAGATGGAAGAGGTCGTCGACCGCGCCGACGCCTGGCGCGACACCGAGACCGAACGCGGCTTCTCCATGGCCCTCGACCGGCTCGGCGACCCCGCCGACGGCGACTGCCTCCTCGTCGAGACCGTCGCCGACGACGGCCGTCTCCTCGCGCTGCTCTCCTTCGTCCCCTGGGGCCCCGACGGCATCTCCCTCGACCTCATGCGCCGCGACCGCGCCGCCCCCAACGGCGTCATGGAGTTCATGGTCGCCGAAGTCTGCGCCGCCGCCCCCAAGCTGGGCATCCGCCGCATCTCCCTCAACTTCGCGGTCTTCCGCTCGGTGTTCGAGGAGGGTGCCCGCATCGGCGCCGGACCGGTCCTGCGCCTGTGGCGCCGCCTGCTGCTGTTCTTCTCCAAGTGGTGGCAGCTGGAGGCCCTCTACCGCTCCAACGCCAAGTACCGGCCCCTGTGGTACCCCCGCTTCCTCTGCTACGGCGACACCGGCGCCCTCGCCCGCGTCGGCCTCGCCTCCGGGATCGCCGAGGGCTTCGTGGTCGTACCGTCCCTGCGCCGGCACCGCCTCAAGCACGCGGTACGCCCCGCCTCCTCCACCGGCGACCTGCCGCCCCTGGAGGAGCTGGCGGAGCCCCTGTCACCCCGCGAGAAGGGCCCCTCCGACCAGGTCCGCGTCCGTCAGGAACGGCTCCAGCGGCTGTACGACGACGGCACGGACCCCTACCCGGTGGGCGTCCCCGCCCCCACCCACGCCCTCGCGGACGTCCGCGA
>NZ_LIRL01001103.1 GCF_001419795.1 Streptomyces niveiscabiei | reverse complement strand
GGGGGACGCCGGGGCCGGGAGGTCCGCCGCGTCCTGCTTCTTCGCGAACAGCGCCTGCGCCTGTGTGTCGTCGCTCACGGTGTTGTCGTACGAGACCACGCGCTCGAAGTCCACCGACAGGTGGTCCGTCGCCGCCGTCGACTCCACCTTCCAGCGGCAGCCGACCCGGCGGTCCGTGTCGTACGTCAGGGCGGGGGTACCCGCGTACGCCTTCTGGCGCTGCGCCGGGTCCATGAGCTGCTTGATGCCCGGCAGGAGGGCGTCCAGCGTGCCCGGGGCGACCGCGCCGCACGCCTCCGGGAGCGTCGTGTACCGGCCCGGCTGCGCCGCCGCGCTCGTCGTACCGCTGTCGCCCGGGTTCGAGTTGTCCGTCGAGCCGCCGTCGTCCGAGCCGCCTGTGCAGCTGGCCAGCAGCGCCACGAGGAGGGCTGCCGCGCCGGGGACGTACGCCTTGCGCTGCACGGGGGCTCCTTAAGGGTGATCCCTGCGAGGGTTTCCGGTGGGGGGTTCCAGTGTCCCCCGCCGGGAATTTCGCTTGCCGGGCGAGGGTGGCACCTGACGACAATGTGTATCGCACGCGACACCCCGGACGCCGGTCCGGCATCCGTTTCGTCGACCCTGACGCCGGTTTTGCGTATCCGGCCCTTTGTCGTCCTTTGCCGTTCTTTGTCTGCGTTCGCGCGCTTTTATGTTGATGGGGGAATGAGGGAAGTCATGTCGTACGTGGAGATGCCGGGCGCGCAGGTGCCCATTCGGATGTGGACCGACCCCGCGGGCGTCGAGGACGTCGCGCTCCAGCAGTTGCGCAACGTCGCGACGCTGCCGTGGATCAAGGGGCTCGCCGTCATGCCCGACGTCCACTACGGCAAGGGGGCGACCGTCGGGTCCGTCATCGCGATGCAGGGGGCTGTGTGTCCTGCCGCCGTGGGGGTCGACATCGGGTGCGGGATGTCCGCCGTCAAGACCTCGCTGACCGCCAATGATCTGCCGGGGGATCTGTCTCGGCTGCGGTCCAAGGTGGAGGCGGCGATTCCGGTGGGGCGGGGGATGCATGACGATCCCGTCGATCCGGGGCAGTTCCATGGGCTCGCCACGTCCGGGTGGGACGGGTTCTGGGGGCGGTTCGGTGGGGTGGCCGACGCGGTGAAGTTCCGGGAGGAGCGGGCCGTCAAGCAGATGGGGACGCTCGGATCCGGAAATCATTTTGTCGAAATTTGCGTGGATACGTCGGATTCTGTCTGGCTGATGCTGCATTCCGGTTCCCGCAACATCGGTAAGGAACTCGCCGAGCACCACATCGGGATCGCGCAGAAGCTTCCGCACAACCAGGGGCTTGTCGACCGGGACCTTGCCGTCTTCGTCTCCGACACCCCGCAGATGGCCGCCTACCGTAACGACCTCTTCTGGGCGCAGGAGTACGCGAAGTACAACCGGACGCTGATGATGGCCCTGCTCAAGGACGTCGTCCGCAAGGAGTTCAAGAAGGCGAAGCCGACCTTCGAGGCGGAGATCTCCTGCCATCACAACTACGTGGCGGAGGAGCGGTACGACGGGATGGACCTGCTCGTGACCCGCAAGGGTGCCATCCGTGCCGGGTCCGGGGACTACGGGATCATCCCGGGGTCCATGGGTACGGGGTCCTACATCGTGAAGGGGCTCGGGAACCCGCTCGCCTTCAACTCCGCGTCCCACGGGGCCGGTCGGCGGATGAGCCGCAACGCCGCCAAGCGGCGGTTCTCCGTCTCCGATCTGGAGGAGCAGACGCGGGGGGTGGAGTGCCGTAAGGACTCCGGGGTCGTGGATGAGATTCCGGGGGCCTACAAGCCGATCGACCAGGTCATCGACCAGCAGCGGGATCTGGTGGAGGTCGTGGCGAAGCTGAAGCAGGTGGTGTGCGTCAAGGGGTAGTCCCCGAGAACTGACCGGCGTAGTCCCCGGGTACTACCCGGGGACTACTTC
>NZ_LIRL01001102.1 GCF_001419795.1 Streptomyces niveiscabiei | reverse complement strand
GCAGACCTCCGGTACACGCTCGGGCTCACCCCGTACGCCCTCTTGAAGGCGGCGCTGAACCCGAACGCGTCCGCGTACCCCACCCTCCGCGCCACCGCGCCGACCGTCTCCCGCGACCCGGTGAGCAGGTCCGCCGCGAGGCTCATCCGCCAGGACGTCAGGTAGGTCAGCGGCGGGGTCCCGACCAGCCGCGTGAACCGGTCGGCGAGCGTCGTGCGGGACACGCCCGCCTCGGCGGCGAGGCCGACGAGGGTCCAGGCGCGCTCGGGTGCCGCGTGCATGACCCGCAGGACCGGTCCGACGACCTCGTCGCCGAGCGCCCCGAACCACCCCGGCGGCAGGTTCCCCGGCCGGTCGAACCACCCCCGCAGCGCGCACACCAGCAGCCAGTCCAGCAGCCGGTCCTGGACGACGGGCCGGCCGCTGTCCCCCGACCCGGCGAGGAAGTCCAGCAGGGGCGCGCACCCCTCGTCGCCCGGCACCACCATCACCTCGGGCAGCACGCCGGCCAGCCGCCGCCCGACGGCACCCGGGGCGTCGTACACCCCCGTGAGCAGGACCGCGGGCTCCGCCTCGGACAGCAGCCGTACGGCGCCGGGCCCGCGTACGACGACGGTGTCGCCGGCCCGCACCCGCTCCCCGGGGTCCAGGCTCCCCGTACCGCTCAACACCGCGCACAGCGTCAGGGAGTTGTCGCCGCCCAGCGGTACCGACCAGGGCGGTGTGAGGTCGGTGCGGCGCAGCCCGGCACCGTCCGCGCGCACGCCTTGCAGCAGATCGTCGAACGGATCCATGCCGACACCCTAGTGGCCCGGACGATCACGCAATTCCGCCGGACGTTCAGCCATGTCCCCCGGTTTGACAGGCCAGTTGACTGCGTGGCATGACGAACTGCACAGACGCGGTACTGGTACTGGGAGCGACGGGGAAGGTGGGCCGGCGCCTCGTTCCGGCGTTGCGGGCGGCCGGGCGGGAGGTGAAGGCGGCCTCGCGGACCGGCGCGGTGCGGTTCGACTGGGCCGAACAGGGCACATGGGCGGGGGCGTTGGCCGGGGTCGGCGCCGTGCATCTGCTCGCGCCGGAGGATCCCGGGCTCGCCCAGCCCTTCGTGGAACAGGCGGTCGGCGCCGGGGTGCGCCGGTTCGTGGCGCTCTCGGGGCGCGGCGTCGACAGGGTCGCGCCGGACACGTTCCGGGGAATGGCCGCCGCGGAGAAGGCCGTTCGGGAGTCCGGCGTCGAGTGGACGGTCCTGCGGCCCAACAACTTCCACCAGAACTTCGACGAGGACCTGTGGCAGGCCCCGCTGCGCGCCGGGCGCCTGGCCCTGCCGGCCGGAGAAGTCCCCGAACCCTTCGTGGACGTACGGGACATCGCGGAGGTGGCCGCCGCCCTGCTGACGTCCGACGGGCTCCAGGGCGAGGTGTACGAGCTGTCGGGTGCGCGGGCGCTGACGTTCGCCGAGGCGGTCGCGGAGATCTCCCGTGCCACCGAACACCCCATTGTTTACGAGGAGTTGACGCCTGAGGAGTACCGTTCCGAGTTGCTGGGCCAGGGTTTCCCGGAGGAGGCGGCGTATGAGCTGAACGCCTTGTTCGCGGCGATGCGCGCCGGGCACTCCGCCGTGCCGACGGACACGGTGGCGCGGGTTCTCGGGCGGGAGCCGGTCTCCTTCGGCGAGTACGCCGAGCGCGCGGCGGCGTCCGGGGCCTGGCGGTAGCGCCGGACCGGCCCCGACGGCTCCCGCCGCCCGGCATGGCGGGAGCCGCCAATCCCAACTCCCGTATCCCGCCCTCCACTTGTGGAGACCCGTGAAGGTTGAAAGGGGGACTTCCGCATAGGATCGGAGATCTCGTGGAGAGGGACCAGGCGTGAGCGAACACAACGGCAGGGCGGCGTTCGGGGGCGAGGACGGATCGGCCCGGGGCCCCGCCCCGGGGCACGCCCCCGGCGCGGCCCCGGAGTCCGCCGTGGAATCCACCCTGGAGTACCCCTCGGGCCTCGTCCCGGGGTCCGGGGGAAGCCCCGCCCAGGGCACAACCGCGCCCGGCCAGGTGCCGTCGTACGACTTCATGCCCGCGCCCGGCCCGGGCCCCGGCCTCTTCCCGGAGCCCGACACCGAGGCGGACCCGGACGACCCCGCCGGCCCCGAACTCGGCCCGGACACCGACGAGAAGCCCCCGGCCAAGCGCAGCCGGATAGCCATCGTCACCGTCACCGCGGCGACCTTCGCCGTGACGGCCGGCATCCTCGTCGGCGTCTCGATGTACCAGACCCCGACCCGCGGCGACCATCTCCAGGACGACCTGCGCGCGGGCGTCCCCGACCAGGTCTCGGCCAGCGCGGAGCAGTCGCCCGGCGCCTCCGGGAGCCCCTCGGACTCCGCGAGCCCCTCGGCCTCGGAGTCGCCCTCGCAGCTGGCTCTTATACACATCC
>NZ_LIRL01001101.1 GCF_001419795.1 Streptomyces niveiscabiei | reverse complement strand
CCAGCCGTCGGCGACGGCGTCGGCGAGGCGCAGGACGCGGCCCTCCTTGCCGTCCTCGATCTTCGTGTGGATCTCGACGGGCCCGGCGCCGACCGCGACGGGCGTGCCGGAGCCGTCGGCGGCGACGATCGACGCGCGCGAGACCTCGCGGCCCACGCGCCACAGGGCGCTGCCGTTCTGCTGGCTGAGGCGGCTGAGTCCGGGCGTGGCGTCCAGGACGCGGGCGACCTCGCGCGGGGCGCCCTTGTGGACGAGGACGTAGCGCACCGCGAACTTGCCGAGTTCGCTGGTCTGGTCGGCGCCGGAGCCCGCGACGAGGTTGGCGACGACCTTGTCGAGCTGCTTGTTCTCGCCGTCGGCCGAGGCGGTCTCGGCGTCGCCCATGCGGGTGCCGGAGCCGCGGACCAGCATGTAGGAGACGTGGGCGGCGGAGTCGCTGTCCAGGACCAGCGTGCGGGCCTGGTCGCGGGTGCCGGCCTCCTCGGCGACGAACGCGGGCACCTGCACGGGGTCGCGGCGCTCCAGAGGGCCGTCGGCGCCCCGGATCATCCAGCCGGCCGCGATGAGCAGCGGGCCCGCCGCTGCGGCGAACGCGATGAGGGCGGCGACGGGCTGGCGCCAGCCGAAGCTCTGCTCGGCGACCCGGGAGCGGGCGCCGTCGGCGCCGATCATCGCCGCGCACAGCAGGGCGAGGCCGTAGACGAGGGTGGCGGGGCCCGCCCACGCGTCGCCGTTGGCCAGGACGGCGAAGACCAGGCCGATCAGGGCGACCGCCCAGGCCGCCCAGACGCCGGTGTGCCGCTCGGAGCGCAGCAGGGCGGCGAGCGCGGCGAGGACGACGCCGATGAGCATCAGGCCGCTGACCGTGCCGGGGCCGCCGGGGCTCGCGCCGAGCAGGTCGAGGGCGGTCGCGGAGGAGGCGCCGAAGTCGAGGCCGGCCTCCTGGAAGAAGCCGGCCGGCAGGAGGGACAGCGACCAGGGGGCCAGGATCAGCAGGGGGGTGCCGAGCTGGGCGAGGAAACGCGGCCCGTAGGCGACGAGTTCGGTGCGGCGCACGGCGAGGACGGCGAGGCCGAGGACCAGCGCGATCGGCCACACGATCGGCGTGAACGCGGTGGTGACGGTCAGCAGCAGCGCGTACGCCCAGGTGGCCCGCCAGCTGCCGCGCGCGCCCGAGGAGTGCGCGAGGCCGCTGGCGGCGATGCCCGCGCGGGCGATCAGCGGGAGCAGGATCGCGAGGACGGCGGTGCCGAGGCGGCCTCCCGCGAGCGCGCCGGTGACGGCGGGCAGGAAGGCGTAGACGACGGCCGCCCACGCGCGCAGGAGGCGCGAGGTGACCAGCGGCCGGGAGGCGAAGTAGGCGGTGAACCCGGCGAGCGGGACCGAGCAGACCAGCAGGAGCGTGACGGCGAGGCCGGTCGAGCCGAACAGGACGGCGGCGAGCGCGGCGACGATCGCCAGGTAGGGCGGCGCGGCGGGGGTGCCGCCCGCGCCGACGGGGTGCCAGGCGTCGGTGTAGCGGTTCCACAGCTCGGAGGCGTCACCGGGGGCGGGCAGCAGGGCGCCGCCCGCGAGCGCGCCGGTGCCGAGCAGGGCGCGGCAGGCGGCCAGGGAGATCAGCAGCAGGGCGACGAAGAGCACCGGGCCGGGTTTGCGGGCGATGCGCTTGAGGCGGGCGAACTGCTCGATCTCCAGGAAGTCGGCGTCGTCCCCGCCGGGTCCCGACTCGATGCCGCCGCCGTGGCGCCCGGGGGCGGTGTCGGTGTCGGAGGAGTCCAGGAAGCTTCCGGCGGCCTGTTCGACGGTGGCCCGCAGGGTCGCGCCGGGCGGCGGGAACAGGGCGCGCAGTTCGCCCTTGTCGATGACGGGCTTCCCGCGCGCGCGGCGGCCGGCGATGATCCGCTCGGGCCGCAGCAGGGTGCCGAGCAGGCCCCGGATCTCGTCGACGGCCTGCCCGGGGACCTTGCCGACGAGGTACGCCAGCGTCCTGAGGACCGTCCCGATGACGATCCGGAAGAGCACCCAGGGGAGCGCCGCGGTACGGCTGTTGACGAGGAGGGTGTGGACGGCGCCGGCCTTGTCGACCTTGTGCGGGGAGGCGGCGGTGCGGCCCGCGCAGTCGACGGTGCGGCGCTCGCGGGAGGCGGCCTCGGCGTGCCGGACGACGGCTTCGGGGGCGACCAGGACGCGGTGGCCCAGGGAGGTCGCGCGCCAGCAGAGGTCGACGTCGTCGCGCATGAGGGGCAGGCGGCGGTCGAAGCCGCCGAGTTCCTCGAAGACGTCCCTGCGCACGAGCATGCCGGCGGTGGAGACGGCGAGGACCGGGCGGACGTGGTCGTGCTGGCCCTGGTCCTGTTCGCGGCGGTCGAGGCCCGTCCAGCGGCGGCCGGAGGGGGCGATGGTGACGCCGACCTCAAGGAGCTGGCGTTTGTCGTACCAGCCGCGGAGTTTGGGGCCGACGACCGCCACGTCGTCGCGGCCCAGCTCCAGTTCGTTGTCCACGACGCGGAGCATCTCGGCGAGCGCGTCGGGTTCGGGGGCGCTGTCGTCGTGCAGCAGCCACAGCCACTGGACCGGTTCGCCGTACGGGAGTTCGGGCATGTCGTACGCGTCGTCGCGCCAGGTGCGCGTGACGGGGTCCCAGCCGCTGGGGCGCTTGAGGTAGGGCAGTTCCTCCGGGGTGAGGACCGGGGCGGTGCGGGTGGCCTCCTCGACGGCCTGGCCGAAGCCGGTGCGCCGGGCGAGGTGCAGGACGCGGCCTTCGCCGAGGGCCTCGGTGAGCAGCTGGGCGGAGTCGTCCGCGCTGCCGGTGTCGGCGGCCACCACGGACTGGACCGGGCGCTCCTGGCCGAGCAGTCCGGCGAGCGCGTCGGGCAGCCAGCGGGCGCCGTCGTGGGCGACGAGGACCGCAGTCACCACGTGACGCGGGAACTCTGGCGTGGCAGCGTCGCGGGCTGCCGTATGGCTGTGCACGGACATCGAGGTACGGGCCCCGGTTCGATGGACTGCGGTGAACACCCCTGCCGCATGAGGACGGTGGGGCGTCTCGGACGAGCGACCACACTATCGGCTGGGCAAGACCACGGCCCGCCGCCTGTGGATAACCCACGGGCGACGGGCCGTCGTCCTTGTTCCGTGCCAGGCCAGAGGCCCTTCCTACAGTCGTACCGGGGTCAGACCGCCGCCTTCTTCAGGCGGCGGCGCTCCCGTTCGGAGAGGCCGCCCCAGATGCCGAAGCGCTCGTCGTTGGCGAGGGCGTATTCGAGGCATTCGGAGCGGACCTCGCAGGCGAGGCAGACCTTCTTGGCCTCGCGAGTGGAGCCGCCCTTCTCGGGGAAGAAGGACTCGGGATCGGTCTGGGCGCACAGCGCGCGCTCCTGCCAGCCGAGTTCCTCGTCCGCGTCGTCGACCAGCAGTTGCTGCACCAGCTCGGTCATGTGCGCCCCTCGTCTGTCTTTCGCGTCCCCGTGCCGGGCCGTCAACCGTCAAGCGGTGACGGCCGAACGACACGAGTGAAATTACAAGTGTGCTGCTCCGGGCGAGTCAAGCCGAGATCTGCTATTGGGCCCCTTATTCACTCTGCGGAACCAAGGCGGCGCGGAAAGTGTTCAAATCGCCATAAACCTTGACATGCAGACGGGACCTGACGGCCTGTACGGGAAAGGACGCCATCAACTGCGTTCTCGTTCCGACACGCGGGTCACGCGCCCGGTTGTGCGCCATGTGTCCCGGTGAGCGCGTGAACAAACCTTTCGTCTCCTAGACATACCGGATGGGGTGAATCGTGTCCCACCCGCCGGGGGTCGAGTTGACACCGGGGGTGTGAACCGCTGTCCTAGTGGGCATGCTCGCGAACTTGGCCATCACCTCGACCCGCACCGCCGGGTCCCTCGGTGCTGCCCGCGCTCGCCGTGGCTGTTGTTGCTGTCCCAGCTGTTGAGCCCCACCGCGCTCCGGCTGTCCCTCTGAGTCCACCGCGACTCGGCTGTCTGTTCCCCCCCGCCCGCACCAGGGCACCTGCGCCACCCGTGACCCGGGTGGCCGGTACGCGACACCCAGCCCCCCGCACCGCAACTCCCGCCGAGGAACCACCGCACCCCATGAACAGCGACAACGACCTCCAGATCGCCGGCGACATCCTCGAAGTCCTCCACCTGCTCCAGCCCCCGCGCGAACACCCCGCCACCGTCGCCGAGTTCGTCGGCCTCGCGCGGGACATCGCCCGAGACCGCTCCCAGTGGGAGCACCTCGTCGAGTACGACGCCACCACCCGCTGGTACCACCGGCTGCGCACCGGCCCCGGGTACGAGGTGTGGCTCCTGTCCTGGCTGCCCGGGCAGGGCACCGGGCTGCACGACCACGGGCGCTCGTCCGGGGTCATGACCGTTCTCGACGGGACGCTCACCGAGCGCACCGAGCGGGGGGTGCGGAAGCTTTCCGGGGGCGCGCAGCGGGTGTTCGCGCCGGGGTACGCGCACGACGTGGTGAACGACACCCTGGAGCCCGCGGTCAGCCTGCACGTCTATTACCCGGGCCTCACCGAGATGCCGATGCACGCGAGCGCGCAGGCGTGCGCCGGGCGCGAGGAGAGCCGCGCGGCGAACGTCTGAGGCGGCACTGTGGCTGCTCTGCGGCAGCGGGCCGCCGCGTTGTCACAGGGGCCTGCGAGACTGACTCCCATGCGCATTGTGGTTCTGGCAGGCGGTATCGGCGGGGCACGCTTCCTGCGCGGTCTGAAGAAGGCCGTGCCGGACGCGGACATCACCGTGATCGGCAACACGGGGGACGACATTCACCTGTTCGGGCTGAAGATCTGCCCGGACCTCGACACGGTGATGTACACGCTCGGCGGGGGCATCGACGAGGAGCGGGGCTGGGGGCGGGCCGACGAGTCCTTCCGGGTCAAGGAGGAGCTCGCCGCGTACGGCGTCGGGCCCGAGTGGTTCGGGCTCGGCGACCGGGACTTCGCGACGCACATCGTGCGGACGCAGATGATCGGCGCCGGGTATCCGCTCAGCGCGGTGACCGAGGCGCTGTGCGACCGGTGGCAGCCGGGGGTGCGGCTGCTGCCGATGACCGACGACCGGGTCGAGACGCACGTCGCCGTCGAGGTCGACGGGGAGCGCAAGGCGATCCACTTCCAGGAGTACTGGGTGCGGCTGCGGGCGTCCGTGCCCGCGCAGGCCGTCGTCCCCGTCGGGGCGGAGCAGGCGAAGCCGGCGCCGGGGGTGCTGGAGGCGATCGCCTCGGCCGACGTGATCCTCTTCCCGCCGTCCAACCCCGTCGTCTCGATCGGGACGATCCTCTCCGTGCCGGGCATCCGCGAGGCCGTCGCCGACGCGGGCGTACCCGTCGTCGGGCTCTCCCCCATCGTCGGGGACGCGCCCGTGCGCGGGATGGCCGACAAGGTGCTCGCCGCGGTGGGGGTCGAGTCGACGGCCGCCGCCGTCGCCGAGCACTACGGGTCCGGGCTGCTCGGCGGGTGGCTCGTCGACACGGCCGACACGGACGCCGTCGCGCGCGTGGAGGCCGCCGGGATCCGGTGCCGGGCCGTGCCGCTGATGATGACCGACGACGAGGCGACCGCCGTGATGGCGGGCGAGGCGCTGAAGATGGCGGAGGAGGTGCGGGGGCGGTGAGCGACGAGGCTGCGGTGCGGGGCGGTTCGGCAGGGGCCGGTGCGGCGGGCTCCGGCCCCTGCCGAACCGCCC
>NZ_LIRL01001100.1 GCF_001419795.1 Streptomyces niveiscabiei | reverse complement strand
CTTCCCCACCCCACCGGCTGGTTCTGCCTCGCCCTCAGTCACGAGATCCGCCCCGGCGCCCTCCTCACCCGCCGCCTCGCGGACACGGACGTCGTCCTCGCCCGAGGCGCGAGCGGCGTCCTGCGCGCCTTGCACCCGCACTGCCCCCACCTCGGCGCACACCTGGGCGTCCTGGGCGAGGTCTCCGGCGACGAGATCACCTGCGGATTCCACCGGTTCACGTTCAGCCTCGACGGCCCCTGCCTGCGCACCGCGTACGGACGCCCCGCACCCCGCGCCATGCTCGGTACGCTGCACGTGCGCGAGAGCGGCGGCCTCGTCCTGGTGTGGCACGGCCAGGAACCCCCCTCCTGGGAGCCCCCGGCGATCCCGACCGCCGGCTGGCAGCGCCCGCGCGGGACGACGTACGAGGTCGCGAGCCACCCGCAGCAGATGACCGAGAACGTCATCGACTTCGGCCACCTGGAACAGCTCCACGGCGCGACCCTCGCGAGAAAGCCCGACGCGGTGTTCGACGGGCCCAGCTGCACGGGCGGATTCCAGGTCGTCAGCACGCTCCCGCGCATCGGACGGGTCGAGACGGAGTACACGTTCGCCGTGCACGGCCTCGGCCTGACCGTCATCGAATGCGCCCTGCCTGTCGGCGCCGCCCGCACCCGGTTCTTCGCCCTGCCCACCCCCATCGGCCCCTGGCGGACCCGGTTCCAGTTCGCGGCGACGGCGACGACCGGCTCGGACGGCCCGCTGGGCACCCTGGGCGCGCGCCTCCTGCGGGAGGTCTTCTACGCCGTCCACGCCACCGGCAGCCTCCCGGACCTGCCGGTGTGGCAGTACCAGGCGTACCAGCCCCGACCACGCCTGGCGGCCGGGGACGGGCCGATCGGCAAGTACCGCAAGTGGGCCGAGCAGTTCTACCCGGCCGAGCAGTTCTACCCGCCTGAGCAGTTCGACCCCACAGAGCAGTTCCGTCCAGTCGAGCAGCCTCGCCCTGCTGCCGAGCAGCCTCGTCCCGAAGAGCCTTAGGAGCCAGCCTCATGCCGTTCACGACATGCATCAGCGTCCGGGACACCGCCGCCAGCATCGCCTTCTACGAATCCCTCGGCTTCCAGACCGACTCCACGATCGCCCGCCCCGGCGACGACGTCCATCTCCTCCTGCACCAGGGCGAGTTCTGCGGGCTCCTCTACAGCAACGCCGACCTCAAGGAGTGGCTCCCCCCGCTCGCCGACACCCCCATCGGCCTCGCCGGAATGCTCTACCTGACCGTCGACGACTTCGACGCCTTCCACGACCGCGTCGCCCGCAAGACGCGGATTCTCAAAGGGCCGTTGACGGACGACGTGGGCCAACGCGTCTTCTACTTCCGGGACATCGACGGCTACGTCATCGGCATCCACGACAACGCGGCTTTCCGGGCGAGCGAGTTGGCCGAGACCCTCACAGCAGGCAGGCCATCAGGCTCCGCGTCTCCACATTGACGTAGTACCCCATCCGCATCAGCCGGTTGAGCAACCCCAGCGTCATCCACCGGTAGTTGGGTGGCGCCTCGACCGTCAGATCGTCCGGGACCCGGACGACGAGGTGCCGTGTGTCGGCGTTCTGGAAGCGCCCCCCGTCCTCGGACTGGATGCTGTCGAGGACCGTCCACGACGGATCGCGGTCCAACAGGTCGGCCAGCGGCGGCAGATCCTCCAGCCCCCGGTACGTGCCCGGCGTCAGCTGGACCGTCGGGGCCAGCTCCACCCGGTCCGTGGCACCCGGCTGGGCCATCGCCTGGACGAGGAACTGGAGGGTGCCGTCGCGGAGTTGGCAGACGAACGCGGCGACGTTGCCGGGGTTAGGCCGCAGCATCGGCTGCGTCCACGAGGTCACCTCGCGGCTGGTCGCCCCGACGGACAGGCCGACGATCTGGAAGTACCGCCCCTCCTCGTGCCGGACGCTGTGCCCGTCGCAGATCCAGCCCGGCAGGTCCCGCAGGCTGACGCGCCGCACGTCCAGGTCGAACCGCGCCTTCTGGTCGATGAGCCAGGTCATCGCCGCCGCGACGTCGGCGTCCGAGGTCTGCCGCTGATGGGACCGGACGACGTCCGTGTCCGGCGTCCCGGCGTAGGTGATCGCGGAGAGCACGGTGCGCGCGTTCATGTTCACCCGGTCGCCCAGCGCGAGCATCCGGCGCAGCTGCCCGAGCGTCAGCCACGTGAACTCCTCGCCGACCGGGACCTCTTCGTGCTCCGGGATCTCCACGATCATGTTGCGGTTCCTCTTGTAGAGGTACCAGGAGGAGTGCTCGGACAGGAGCTGGTCGAAGACGACGGCACGCGAGCCGGGGCGCAGGAAGTAGTCCAGGTAGGGCGTGGCCTTCCCGCCGTGCACGCGCTCGTAGTTGCTGGGCGTCGCCTGCACGGTCGCGGAGTACTGGACCAGCGCCGTGTTGCCGGGCTCCATCTTGGCCTGCATCAGGAAGTGGTGGACGCCGTCGATGCGCTTGACCAGGATGCCGAGGATGCCGATGTCGGGCTGCACGATGACCGGCTGGCACCACTGGGGCGTCGTCCCGAAGGTCGTGCGCACCGACAGCCCCTCGACGGTGAAGAACCGGCCCGAGACATGGCCCAGTCGATGGCCGAGGCGCCAGTTCGTGAGGGAGTCCAGCGGGACCCGCTCCACCCGGAACGCGGACGCGGCGGCGCGCTCGCGCAGGAAGGCTTCCGGGTCCGGCGTCAGCGGGCTCTCGGCCGTCCGCACCGAGGACAGGAAGTCGTGGGCGCCGCTGATCAGAACCGACATGTCAACTCCCGTGCCATGAGGGCGAATCCGGCGGCCGGGGACAAGGGCCGGAAGTCCACGAGGGAGCGCAGCAGCGACGCGTCCACGATCAGATCGCCGGTGTCGGTCCCCGCGCTCGGCCCCGCCTCGACGGGGATGTGCCGCTCCGTCGCGGCGGACACCAGGCCGATCACCTCGGCGACCGAACACCCCACGCCGGAGCCGATGTTGACGGTCCCCGGCAATTCCCCGCGCAGGGCGAGCAGTTCGAGGACGGCCTGGACGAGGTCGTCCAGGTGCAGGAAGTCCCGGCGCTGTGCACCGGTCCCGTGCAGCGTGAACGCCTTCCCGGTCAGCGCGCAGCGGAACGCCGCCGATACCACGCCCTGCCCCCGAGATTCCGGCAGCAGACGGCCGTACACGTTGGAACAGCGCAGCGCGGTCGTCGGCAGGCCGTGCACCCGGCGGTAGAAGTCGAGGTATTCCTCCGCCGCCAGGCGCGACATGCCGTACGGGGAGACGGGCAGGGTGGGGTGGGACTCGGTGCGCGGGCCGGGGCCGGGCGCGTAGACGCCGCCCGCCGAGGAGAGGAACACGACACGGGTGGCCGGGCTGAGGGCGCGGACCGTCTCGCAGACGTTGACGACCAGCGACAGGGTCTCCACCACGTCGGCCTCCGGCTCGTCCGCCGACGGGACCGGGAAACGGCCCCCGGCGGCGATCACCACCGCGTCGGCGCCCCGGGCGAGGACGGCCGGCAACTCCTTCGCCCCGTCACCCCGCACGAACCGCAGCGGGTCCCGCCCGCGCAGCGCGTACGGATCGGAACGCCCGATCACGGTCGCGTCCCACCCCCGGTCCACGGCCCCGAAGGCGAGCGCGCTTCCCAGGAATCCGGCGCCTACGACGGCGACCCGCGTGAGTGAAGTCATGGTCATCCGGTCCTCTCCTCGACCTCACCCATCCGTTGTCCGTTCGGCGCGGCGGGCCTCGCGGGAGCGCACGGGTTAACCCAGGTGCCGTAGCCGGGAACCCGATGTGAACTCGATCGGCCCATACGGATGTACGACCGGCCCCGGCCCGGGAAAGGCTGGCCACACCCCCTCACGCGTCCCCTGGAGCCCCGCATGCGCGTCGTCCTGGCGGTCCTGCCCGTGAAAGCGCACCTCAACGCGGTGATCCCGCTCGCCTGGGCCCTGCGCGCCGCCGGACACGAGGTCGTGGTCACCGGCGACTGGGGCCCGGAGCGCGAGGCGGCCCGGCACATCGCGGGGGCGGGCCTCACCGCCGTACCGCTCGGCGGCGAGGGCGACATCTCGCCCGTACGCCCCGGCGCCCACAACGAGTCCGGCTTCCTGGCCCTGGACCCCGACTCCGGCGACCCCCGTGAGTGGGGCCGCTTCCACGAGGCGCTGCGGTTCCTGTGCACCGAGGTGTACGCGCCGGACGTCCCCCTCGGTGAACGGCACGGCCTGCTGCGGAAACTCGTCGCGTTCACCGGCGCCTGGCGGCCCGACCTCGTCCTGTGGGACATGCTCATGTTCCCCGCGCCGGTCGCCGCCCGGCTCTGCGGCGCCGCCCACGGCAGGCTGGTCTGGGGCACGGACACCGTCGCCCTGCTGCGCGACCGGCTCCTCGCGGCCGGCCCGGGGCCGGACCCCGGCGCCGACTGGCTCGGGCGGCTGCTCGCGCCGTACGGACTGGAGTTCACCGCCGCGACCCTCCTCGGGGACTGGTCCGTCGACCTCGGCCGCCCCCACCCGTACCCCGCGCACGGCACGACCGTCCCCGTCCGCCGCATCCC
>NZ_LIRL01000110.1 GCF_001419795.1 Streptomyces niveiscabiei | reverse complement strand
CGTACGCCGGGGAGGACCCGGGGGCGGAGGACAGCGCGGGCGTCTCTCCCGGCCGCGCGCTCCCGCCGTTGCCCGGCGATGCGGCACCTCCCGCTCCCGCTGTGGCCGTGCCGGTCCGGGTGCCGCCCGCTGCCGGCGCTCCGGCCGCCGTACCCGCCTGGGGCGCGGTGCTCATCGCCGCCGACAACGCCTCGGCCAGTCCCCCGAGTTCGACGTGGACGACGAGGACCGGCTTGGCCGGCACCTCGGCGGCGGCCGTGCGCAGGGCCTCCGCGAGGTCGGCGTCGTCGGGGGAGGTCTCGCCGATGGCGGGGATGGCGGTGACGACGACGGCGTCGCACGTGTCGTCGTCCAGCGCGCGCGTGAGGGCGTGGCGGAAGTCCTCGGCGGAGGCGCCGGTCGTGAGGTCGAGGGGCGGGAGGGGGCGCAGTCCCTCGGAGAGGCAGGCGTCGTAGGTGAGCAGTCCGAGGGACTCGGAGTTGCCGAGGATCGCCACGCGCGGGCCCGCGGGGAGGGGCTGGCGGGCGAGCAGGAGGCCCGTGTCGACGAGTTCGGTGATGGTGGCGACGCGGATCACGCCGGCCTGGCGCAGGAGCGCGGAGACCGTCGTGTGGGGCAGCCGTGTCGCGCGGACCGCGTGCCCCTGGGGGGCCGATCCGGCGCCCTGGACGACGACGAGGGGCTTGGCGGCGGCCGTGCGCCGCGCGAGGCGCGTGAACTTGCGGGGGTTGCCTATGGACTCCAGGTACATGAGCACGACGTCGGTGTCCGGGTCGTCGTACCAGTACTGGAGGACGTCGTTGCCGGAGACGTCCGCGCGGTTGCCGGAGGACACGAACGTGGAGACGCCCGTC
Organism: Streptomyces niveiscabiei; assembly: GCF_001419795.1. GTDB lineage: Bacteria > Actinomycetota > Actinomycetes > Streptomycetales > Streptomycetaceae > Streptomyces > Streptomyces niveiscabiei. The sequence continues at coordinate 15,558 of NZ_LIRL01000110.1, read as the reverse complement.
ACGCCGGTGACCCCTCCTCCCCGGCGGTGCAGCCGGGACAGCAGGGCGACGCCGATCGCGCCGGACTGCGCGAACAGCCCGATGCGGCCGGGGCGGGGCGTCTCGGGCGCGAGGGAGGCGTTGAGCCGTACGTCCGGCGCGGTATTGATGACGCCGAACGCGTTGGGGCCGACGATGCGCATGCCGTACGCGCGCGCGAGGCGTACGAGTTCGCGTTGGCGCTCGCGCCCGTCGGGGCCGCTCTCGGCGTACCCGGCGGAGACGACGACCAGCCCCTGGACGCCGTGTTCCCCGCACTCGGCGACGACTTCGGGGACGGCGTCGGCGGGCACGGCGACGACCGCGAGGTCGACGGGGCCCTCGATGTCGCGCACGGAGCGGTGGGCCGGGACGCCGTCCAGCTCCTCGACGCCGTCCGGGAGGGCCTTGTTGACGGCGTACAGGGTGCCCGTGAAGCCCGCCGCGCGGAGGTTGGCGAGGACCGCGCGGCCGACGCCCCCGGGCGCGCGCCCGGCGCCGACGACGGCGACGGAGCCGGGCGCCAGCAGCCGCCGTACGGAGCGGGCCTCGGCGCGCTGTTCGCGGGCGCGCTGGACGGCGAGGGAGCGTTCGGTGGGTTCGAGGCCGAACTCCAGGCGGACGACGCCGTCCTCGAAGCTGCGCTTCTGGGTGTAGCCGGCGTCGGTGAAGACCTTGATCATCTTGGAGTTGGCGGGGAGCACCTCGGCGGCGAAGCGGCGGATCCCGCGCTCGCGCGCGACGGCGCCGATGTGCTCCAGGAGGGCGGAGGCGACGCCGCGGCCCTGGTGCGCGTCCTGGACGAGGAAGGCGACCTCCGCCTCGTCGGCGGGCGCGGTGGCGGGCAGGCCGTCGGGGCCGATGCGGTCATAGCGTACGGTGGCGATGAACTCGCCTCCGACGGTGGCGGCGAGTCCCACCCGGTCCACGAAGTCGTGGTGCGTGAAGCGGTGGACGTCCTTCGCGGACAGGCGCGGGTAGGGCGCGAAGAAGCGGTAGTACTTCGACTCGTCCGACACCTGCTCGTAGAAGCTGACCAGGCGCTCGGCGTCGTCGGCGGTGATGGGCCGCACGCGCGCGGTGCCGCCGTCGCGCAGCACCACGTCGGCTTCCCAGTGGGCGGGGTACTCGTGCCGCTCCTGCGCGCTCTGCATGGGGCCCAGCGTACGGCTCGCGTCCGACAACGGCGCGAGGCAGTCTGGGGGACGGAAGACGGCGCGAACCGGACCGAGGCCGCGGTCCGGACAGCCGCCGGGGAGGGGCCGCCGTGCCTCCTCCTGGGACGCTTCACGTGTGGAAAACTGGTCTAGACAACCCTGAACACCGAAGGGCAGCAACAACATGGCTGAGCGCCGCGTCACCATCGGCTGGGCGGAGGGCCTTCACGCCCGCCCCGCCTCCCTCTTCGTCCGAGCCGCCACGGCCACCGGCGTCCCGGTCACGATCGCCAAGGCGGACGGCAACCCCGTCAACGCGGCCTCCATGCTGGCCGTCCTCGGCCTCGGGGCCCAGGGCGGCGAGGAGGTCGTCCTGGCCTCCGACGCCGAGGGCGCGGACGCGGCCCTCGACCGGCTGGCGAAGCTGGTCTCCGAGGGTCTCGACGAACTCCCCGAGACCGTCTGACGCCACCCACGCGCGCGTACGGAGCCGCGCCGCCCTTTCCCGGGCGGCGCGGCTCCGTCGTTGTCCGGGCATCCCGGAATGCTTTTCCCCGTACAGGATCGCGAGACACTCGAAGGCATACGGAAGAAGCGCGCCGAGGAATTCACGACGCGCCCGCGAAAAGGGCAGCGGAAATACACCTCCGCCGAATATCTCTTCTTTGTATACGGCGCCCGTGTTAATGCCGCAGGCCGGTCATGTTTACGGCGTGTTGCGAAGTCCTCACACGGTCCGCGCCGGCGAAGCGCAGCCGGTGGGCGGCGGTGGAGCGCTCGGTGTGCAGGGTGGTCAGCGCCCGCGCGCGCTCGGCGTCCCCGCGCGCGACGGCGTCGACGATCGCGCCGTGCTCGGTCCAGGAGTCGACCGGGCTGGCCGACGGCTCCACCGCGTACATCCAGGCGATCTTGTGGCGCAGCTGGGTCAGCGTCGAGGTCAGGGCCTGGCTTCCGCAGGCCTGGGCGAGCGTCTCGTGGAACCAGCCGCCCAGGGAGCGCAGATCGTCGCTGCTGCCCCGCCTGGCGCGCTCCTGGCCCAGCCTGACGAGTCCGCGCAGCACCTTCAGGTGGGCGTCGGTGCGCCGCTGGGCGGCCCGGGCGGCGCCGAGCGGCTCCAGGAGCAGGCGCATCTCCAGCAGGTCGGCGGCCTCCTGCTCGGTCGGCTCGGCCACGCACGCGCCCGCGTGGCGGCGGGTCACGACGAAGCCCTCGGCCTCCAGCGTGCGCAGCGCCTCACGGACGGGGACACGGCTGACGCCGTACCGGCGCGCGAGGAGTTCTTCGGTGAGGCGGCTGCCGCGCTCGTAGACACCCGCGACGATGTCGTCCCGGACGGCCGTGCACACCGAGTGCGCCGGAATACGCATGACGGACCTCCGCCTTAATCCCCGTGAAACGTCGACGATTGACGTGTGTTCCGTGACTCTATTGCAATGAGCGGGAATTTCCGATGGCGGGCCGGAATCCAGGGATATTTTTTGGACAAGGGGCAGTCCGAAACGTCGAAAGCCCCGGCCGAGGGGGCCGGGGCTGGACGATCTCGCGCGGGTCAGACGTCGACGCCGTGCGCGCGCAGGTAGGCGACGGGGTCGATGTCGGAGCCGTACTCCGGTGTCGTGCGCGCCTCGAAGTGCAGGTGCGGGCCGGTCACGTTGCCCGTCGCGCCCGAGTAGCCGATCCGCTCCCCCGGGGTGACCGTCTGGCCCACCGCGACGGAGATCGACGACAGGTGGCCGTACTGGGTGTACGTGCCGTCGTTCATCCGGACGACGATCTGGTTGCCGTAGGCGCCGCCCCAGCCGGCCTCCACGACCGTGCCGAGGCCGACGGCGTGCACGGGGGTGCCGGTGGCGGCGTGGAAGTCGATGCCCGTGTGGCTGCCGGAGGACCACAGGGAGCCGCCGCTGCGGTAGCCCGTGGACACGTACGAGCCGGTGATCGGCGCGACGAAGGCGTTCAGGCGGGCGCGTTCGGCCTCCCGCGCGGCGCGGGCCTCCGCGGCGCGCGCGGCCTTCGCCTCCTCGGCGGCCTGGACGCGCAGGGCCTCCGTACGCGCGCGGACGGCCGCCTGCTGGACGGCGTGCTCCTGCGCGTGCGCGCGGTCGTCGACGTGCTCGGTGACGTCGAGGCGCATGGTGACCGTGTCGTCCGCGAGGGTCATCGCGTTCGCCGCGGTCGGTTCGGGGGGTGATCCGGCGGCCAGCGCCGAGGTCGTGAGCGCCGCTATGCCCGCCGCGCGGGCGGTCGTACGCTGCATCCGGGTCGCCTTGCGGCGCCTGCCGGTGGCGCAGGTGAACGCCATGAGGTCGAGTTCGTCCTTTCCTTCCCTCTCGCCTACCGGGTTAGCTGACGGGTTCGGAGCAGGAAGGTCTCCTACGGGCGCGGGCGCCCGATTCACCCCAGGGACTGTGGGTCCCCGGCTCCCCTGGCTCGCGCCGTACGGGGACTCGGCGATCGCTGTCCGGTGCCGCGGTGTGCGGCGCACTGCCCGACGAACAGCCCGGACGACGCTAGAGGGCGTGCCGTCGATTCCCAAACGCACAGCGGTTTTTGTAGCGCACACCACAGGGCAGAGGTGCACCCTCCGGGCCAAAACGGTCACGGCTGGGGGGTGTGTTTCGGGCGGGGTGTGACGCTGCGAACAGCGAACGCGCGCGGGGGTGTCGTTCGCGGTGACGCGCACGCGCGCGTGCGGCTCGCCATCCACCCCACGCGCGCGTGCCTGTGCTGCTACTCCGCCGTCACGACCCGTACGGGGCCGATCCCGAGGGCCTCGACCGGCTCGCGGATCTCCTTCGCGTCGCCGACGAGGACGGTGACGAGGCGGTCGACGGGGAAGGCGTTGACGACCGCGGCGGTGGCCTCGACGGTGCCGGTGGCCGCCAGCCGCCGGTAGAGGGTCGCCTGGAAGTCGTCGGGGAGGTGCTGCTCGACCTGGTCGGCGAGGGTCCCGGCGACCGCCGCGGCGGTCTCGTACTTGAGGGGCGCCACGCCGACGAGGTTCTGCACGGCGAAGTCGCGCTCGGCGTCCGTGAGCCCTTCGGCGGCGAGGGTGCGCAGGACGGTCCACAGGTCCGCGAGGGCGGGCCCGGTGTTGAGCGTGTCGACGGAGCCGCTGATGGCGAGCATCGAGGCGCCCGAGCCGTCGGGTGCGGAGCGCAGGACCTGCCCGAAGGCGCGCACGCCGTAGGTGTAGCCCTTCTCCTCGCGCAGGACGGCGTCCAGACGGGACGTCAGGGTGCCGCCCAGGCAGTAGGTGCCGAGCACCTGCGCGGCCCACACGCGGTCGTGCCGGTCGGGGCCCACGCGCCCGAGCAGCAGCTGCGTCTGCACGGCGCCGGGCCGGTCGACGATGACGACGCGCCCGGTGTCGTCGGCGGTGACCGGCGGGATGGGCCAGGGCTGCGCGGTGGACCCCGTCCAGGCGCCCAGCGTCTCGCCGAGCAGCGCGTCGAGGTCGATGCCGTTCAGGTCGCCGACGACGACCGCGGTGGCCGTCGCGGGGCGCACGTGCCGGTCGTAGAAGGCGCGCACGGCGGCGGCGTCGATCTTCTCGACGGTGTCCTCGGTGCCCTGGCGCGGGCGCGACATGCGCGCGGTCGCCGGGAACAGCTCCTTGGACAGCTCCTTGGCGGCCCGCCGGGACGGGTTGGCCAGCTCGTGCGGGATCTCGTCGAGCCGGTTGCGCACCAGCCGGTCGATCTCGCCCTCGTCGAACGCGGGCGCGCGCAGGGCGTCGGCGAGCAGCCCGAGCCCCTTGGCGAGCCGGGAGGCGGGGACCTCCAGGCTGAGCCGGACGCCGGGGTGGTCGGCGTGCGCGTCGAGCGTGGCGCCCGCGCGCTCCAGTTCGGCGGCGAACTCCTCGGCGGAGTGCCGGTCGGTGCCCTCGGAGAAGGCGCGCGCCATGATCGTGGCGACGCCGTCCAGGCCGGTCGGCTCGGCCTCCAGGGGCGCGTCGAGGAGGACCTCGACGGCGACGACCTGCTGGCCGGGGCGGTGGCAGCGCAGGACGGTCAGGCCGTTGCCGAGGGCCGCGCGCTCGGGCGCGGGGAACGCCCAGGGCCTGGCCTCGCCCGCCTGGGGCTGCGGGTGGAAGTCCATCGTGGCGAGCTCGGTCACTTGGCCGTCTCCTCGTTGTCGTCGGCCTCTACGGTCGCTTCACGCTCGGGGTCCTCGGGCACGTCCGCGTCCTCGGCGCTGTCCGGGTGCTTGGGCTCGTAGACGAGCACCGCGCGGTTGTCGGGCCGCAGCCGCGCCTTGGCGACCTCCTGGACCTCCTCCGGCGTGATCTCCAGCACGCGCTGTACGGCGGTGAGGGCGAGCTGCGCGTCGCCGAACAGGACGGCGAACCGGCACAGTTCGTCCGCGCGCCCGGCGACCGTGCCGAGCCGGTCCAGCCACTCGCGCTCCAGCTGCGCCTGCGCGCGCTCCATCTCCTCGGCCGTCGGGCCCTCCTCGGCGAACCGGGCGAGCTCCTCGTCGATGGCGGCCTCGATGACGGGCACCTCGACGTCCCCGGACGTCTTGACGTCCAGCCAGCCCAGGGAGGGCGCCCCGGCCAGCCGCAGCAGGCCGAAGCCGGCCGCGACGGCGCTGCGGTCGCGCCGTACGAGCCGGTTGTACAGGCGGGAGGACTCGCCTCCGCCCAGGACGGTGAGCGCCAGGTCGGCGGCGTCCCCCGCGCGCGTGCCGTCCTCGGGGAGGCGGTAGGCGGCCATCAGCGCGCGCGCAGGGACCTCCTCGACGACGACCTCGCGCAGCTGCTCGCCGATGACGTCCGGCAAGGAGCCGTCGCGCGGCTCGGGCTTGCCGTCGTGGGAGGCGATGGAGCCGAAGTACTTCTCGATCCAGGCGAGCGTCTGCTCCGGGTCGATGTCGCCGACCACCGACAGGACCGCGTTGTTCGGCGCGTAGTACGTCCGGAAGAACGCGCGCGCGTCCTCCAGGGTCGCCGCGTCCAGGTCGGCCATCGACCCGATGGGGGTGTGGTGGTAGGGGTGGCCGTCCGGGTAGACGAGGGCGGTCAGCTTCTCGAACGCCGTCCCGTAGGGGACGTTGTCGTAGCGCTGGCGGCGCTCGTTCTTGACGACGTCGCGCTGGTTCTCCATCGACTCGTCGTCCAGGGCGGCCAGCAGGGAGCCCATGCGGTCGGCCTCCAGCCAGAGCGCGAGCTCCAGCTGGTGCGCGGGCATGGTCTCGAAGTAGTTGGTGCGCTCGAAGCTGGTGGTGCCGTTGAGGGAGCCGCCGGCGCCCTGCACCAGTTCGAAGTGGCCGTTGCCCTTCACCTGGGCGGAGCCCTGGAACATCAGGTGCTCGAAGAGGTGGGCGAGGCCGGTGCGGCCCTTGACCTCGTGGCGCGAGCCGACGTCGTACCAGAGGCACACCGCCGCGACGGGGGTCAGATGGTCCTCGGAGAGCACCACGCGCAGGCCGTTGGCCAGGCGGTGCTCGGTCGCTGTCAGGCCCCCGGAGCCTGCCTGGGCTGTGGCCGTGTGACCCATGGGCATGTACGTCCCTTCGATGGCGGACGCGGTCGTGGGACCGCGGACTTTCCTGCCGGTCCTGTCACTGTATGCAAGCGTGCGGACGGTCGGCGAAGTTCCCGGCGGACGTACGCCGAGAGCGGATCGGTTAGCCTGCGGGCGGCTGCGGGGGAACGGCCCGCGCTCGCCCGGCCGGGCCCACGACACCGGGTCCTGGGCCGGGTTGTCAGTGCCACAGTCCACAATGGGCCGTCAGACCGCAGTTTTGTCGGCGTCCTGAACGCCACGGCAAGCGACCAGAAATGAGGAGCCGGCAGCGATGGCCCGCCGCAGCACGAAGACCCCTCCGCCCGACGACTCGTTCGAGGAGCGGATCCTCGACATCGACGTCGTCGACGAGATGCAGGGCTCCTTCCTCGAATACGCCTACTCGGTCATCTACTCCCGCGCCCTGCCCGACGCCCGCGACGGCCTGAAGCCGGTCCACCGCCGCATCGTCTACCAGATGAACGAGATGGGCCTGCGCCCCGACCGCGGCTACGTCAAGTGCGCGCGCGTGGTCGGCGAGGTGATGGGCAAGCTGCACCCGCACGGGGACGCGTCGATCTACGACGCGCTGGTGCGCATGGCGCAGCCGTTCTCCATGCGCGTGCCCCTGGTGGACGGGCACGGCAACTTCGGCTCCCTGGGCAACGACGACCCGCCGGCCGCGATGCGGTACACGGAGTGCCGGCAGGCCGAGGCGACGAGCCTGATGACCGAGTCGATCGACGAGGACACGGTCGACTTCGCGCCCAACTACGACGGCCAGGAGCAGGAGCCGGTGGCGCTGCCCGCCGCCTTCCCGAACCTCCTGGTCAACGGCTCGTCCGGGATCGCGGTCGGCATGGCGACGAACATGCCGCCGCACAACCTGGGCGAGGTCGTGGCCGCCGCCCGCCACCTGATCCGCTACCCGAACGCGGACCTGGACGCGCTGATGAAGTACGTCCCGGGCCCCGACCTGCCGACGGGCGGGCGGATCGTCGGCCTGGACGGCATCCGGGACGCGTACGAATCGGGCCGGGGCACGTTCAAGATCCGGGCGACGGTCGCCGTGGAGAACGTCACGGCGCGCCGCAAGGGCCTGGTCATCACCGAACTGCCCTTCACCGTCGGCCCCGAGAAGGTCATCGCCAAGATCAAGGACCTGGTCGGCTCGAAGAAGATCCAGGGCATCGCCGACGTCAAGGACCTCACCGACCGCGCGCACGGGCTGCGGCTGGTCATCGAGATCAAGAACGGCTTCGTCCCGGAGGCCGTCCTGGAGCAGCTCTACAAGCTGACTCCGATGGAAGAGTCATTCGGTATCAACAATGTCGCCCTGGTCGACGGCCAGCCGCTGACGCTGGGCCTCAAGGAGCTCCTCGAGGTCTACCTGGACCACCGGTTCACCGTCGTACGGCGCCGCAGCGAGTTCCGGCGCGGCAAGCGCCGCGACCGCCTGCACCTGGTGGAGGGCCTGCTGACGGCGCTCGTCGACATCGACGAGGTCATCCGGCTGATCCGCTCCAGCGACAACAGCGCGCAGGCGAAGGAGCGCCTCATGGAGCGCTTCTCGCTGTCGGAGATCCAGACGCAGTACATCCTCGACACGCCGCTGCGCCGGCTCACCCGGTTCGACCGGATCGAGCTGGAGTCCGAGAAGGACCGGCTCAACGCGGAGATCGCCGAGCTGACCCGGATCCTGGACTCGGACACCGAGCTGCGCAAGCTGGTCTCGGGCGAACTGGCCGCGGTCGCCAAGAAGTTCGGCACGGAGCGGCGTACGGTCCTGCTGGAGTCGTCCGGCGCGACCGCGTCCGCCGTGCCGCTCCAGGTGGCCGACGACCCGTGCCGGGTGCTGCTGTCGTCGACGGGGCTGCTCGCGCGTACGGCGAACGGCGAGCCGTTCGTGGCCGAGGAGGGCGCCGCGCGCGTGAAGCACGACGTGATCGCCTCGGCGGTGCCCGCGACGGCCCGCGGCGAGATCGGCGCGGTGACCTCCGGGGGCCGGCTGCTGCGGATCAACGTCGTCGACCTGCCGCAGCTCCCGGACACGGCCGCCGCGCCCAGCCTGTCCGGCGGCGCGCCGGTGTCGGAGTTCGTGTCGCTGACGGACGGCGAGACGCTCGTGTGCCTGATCACGCTGGACGAGTCGTCGCCGGGCCTCGCGCTCGGCACCGAACAGGGCGTCGTCAAGCGCGTGGTGCCGGACTACCCGTCCAACAAGGAGGAGCTGGAGGTCATCACCCTCAAGGAGGGCGACCGGATCGTCGGCGCGGTCGAGCTGCGCACGGGCGAGGAGGACCTCGTCTTCATCACGGACGACGCCCAGTTGCTGCGCTACCAGGCGTCCCAGGTGCGCCCGCAGGGCCGGCCGGCCGGCGGCATGACGGGCATCAAGCTGACGGACGGCGCGAAGGTCATCTCGTTCACCGCGGTCGACCCCGCGGTGGACGCCATGGTGTTCACCGTCGCGGGCTCGCGCGGCACGCTGGACGACTCCGTCCAGACGACGGCCAAACTGACCCCGTTCGACCAGTACCCGCGCAAGGGGCGCGCGACCGGCGGCGTGCGCTGCCAGCGGTTCCTGAAGGGCGAGGACTGCCTCTCGGTCGCCTGGGCGGGCGCCGTCCCCGCGCGGGCCGCGCAGAAGAACGGCATGCCCGCGGATCTGCCGGAGATCGATCCGCGCCGGGACGGTTCGGGCGTGTCGCTGCCGAAGACGGTGGCGGTGGTCGCGGGGCCGTTCTAGCCCTCGTCGGGCAGGTCCTCAGGAGCGTCCTCGACGACGTCCTCGGGGGCCTCCTGCTCGGCCTCCGGGTCCCGTACGTACCTCAGGACGCCCCACATGCCGCGCTCGTCGGCCTGTGGGGCGTCCTGCACGCACGCGTGCAGCTCTTTCCCGAGCCCCTCCCGGTCGATGCCCGCACCGATCAGGACGAGCCGCGTACGGCGCTCCTCGCGCTCGCCCCAGGGCTCCGGGACGAACCTGAGGAACCGTCCGACCGCGTGCACGGCATACCGGTTGAGGGGGTCGCTCGGCCCGAAGTCGACGTACCCCTTGATCCGGTACAGGCCCTCGGAGCGGCCGTCCAGGAACGCCATCAGGCGCCGCGGGTCCAGCGGCGCGTCCGCGGTGAAGGAGAGGCTGTCGTACGCCGCGTGCAGGTGCTCCGCGTGGTCGGCGCCGCCGCCGCCCTCGTGGTCCTCGCCGTCCTCGTGCCGGTGCAGGTCGTCGAAGGAGAGCTGGCCGATCCGCTCCTCGCTGGGCCGGCAGTCGAAGAGGAACTCCGGGTCGACGCGGCCGTAGCGCGCGGGTACGACGGCCGCGCTCCCGGCCAGTGAACGAACGAGCCCGAGCACACGTTCCCCGTCGTCCGCGCGGTCCAGCTTGTTGACGACGACGAGGTCGGCGAGGCCGATGTGCCGGTCGATCTCGGGGTGTTTCACGCGCGTGTCGTCGAACTCGGCGGCGTCGACGACCTCGACGAGTCCGCCGTACTCGATCGCGGGGTGCTCGCTCGCGAGGACCATCCGGACGAGTTCACCCGGTTCGGCGAGGCCGCTCGCCTCGATGACGATGACGTCGACACCGACGGCGGGCGCGGCCAGGCGCTCCAGGTAGGAGTCCAGTTCGCTCGCGTCGACCGCGCAGCACAGGCAGCCGTTGCCGAGGGAGACGGTGGAGTCGCCGAGGGCGCCCGCGACGGCCATGGCGTCGATCTCGATCGCCCCGAAGTCGTTGACGATCGCGCCGATCCGGCTGCCCTTGCTGCGGTGCAGCAGGTGGTTGAGCAGCGTCGTCTTGCCGGAGCCGAGGAATCCGGCGAGCACGACGACCGGGATCTGCTGCGGGGTGCCGCCCTGCGCCACGTACGACCTCTTTCGCGCCTGTGCGTGCGCCGGTTCACACTCCGGGGCACGGCCGGGGAATCACTGCTGCCTCAGGATACGAGCCGGAAGAATCACCGCGAAGTGAACGATTGTTAGCTCCCTGTCCGGGGCAGACGTGAGGCAAGGCGCCGGGGTGTGCGACCCTCGCTTCCTTCCGTGCGCCTCCTCTCCGCCTCCCCGCCGATCAGAGCCGCTCGGCACCCTGGGAGACGGCAAGCGCCGCCCACCGCTCGCCGGTCCCCGTCACCACACCCGCACCCCGACGACCGGCGCACGGCCGCCTGGACCGGGGGTTGACATGGCCACACAGAGTGCAGGGATACACAGGATCGTTTCGGCCGCGAAGCAGAAATTCTCGGTCACCCTCGACTCCCTCGGTGTGCCGGGTGCCGGCCATCGCAGGCGAGCCGCCCTCACCGAACAGCACCGACTCTCCTTCGACCTGCTCTGCAAAGCCATGGACGACCCCGCCCTCGCGGCCGTCCTGGACACCTACGAATCCGACGTCCCGCTCGACAAACAGCGGCAGTTCCTCTTCGCCAACGCCCTGTACGTCAACAATCTGTACTTCTACCGGATCGGCGCACTCACCCGTGCGGAGCTGTACGGGCACCTCCGGGTGATGTGCCGCAACAAGGTCTTCCGCGAGTACTGGGAAGCCACCCGCCACCACCGCAAGAGCCTCCCGGACTCCTCCGAGGAGTACATCCTCGGGCGGATGATGGACGACCTCATCCACGATCTCGACGACGCCGACACGGACGAGTGGTGGGTCGTCGGCGAGCCGCCTCCGGAGGACGCTGCGTGAGGCCGCCTGAGGGGCGCCGCAGGGCCCGGCCGCATCGGCTCCGGGCCCCAAGGTACTCGGACTCGGCGAAGCGGCGCCCGTCAGGCGTCGGGGATGTCGTGCTTGGCGCGGACGAGCGTCTCGCGCGTGATGACGACGATCCGCTCGTAGTCGGCTCGTGCGGCGTCCGAGGGCAGCTCACGGTCGAGTTCCTCGGTCGCTTCGCGCCCGATCACGGCGAAGTCGCCGTTGCTGAGCTCGAAGATGTCGGGGCAGGTCTGCCCTGTGGTGCTGCCGCGCTCCCTGGGGGACGCCCCGACACGTCGCACGATCTTCACGAAAACGTACCGCCTTCTCATGACCTGTTGGAGGGATGACTGTGCCCTCCGAAACGGCCGCGGTAGCGGTTGGAATGGCCCCTCCGAGCGCAGGCGTGAGCGCCGAAGCGGTTGGGCCAGGACAAGATACCCACTCCGCTCGCCCCCGCCGCGCAGGCTACTCCGCAGGGCCCGGGAAATTCACCGGATCCGTCCGGCCGGCACCGAAAACTCGAAGTTCCTTGCGACGAAGGGGACTTGATCCTCTATCAGCTCGCGAGAGGCACCGCGACCGGCGCCTCGGGGCCAACATACCGTGCCGCCGGACGGATGATCTTCGAGTCCTGGGACTGTTCCAGGATGTTGGCGCTCCAGCCGATGGCGCGGGCCGCGGCGAAGGTCGGGGTGAACATCTCCCGGGGGAGGCCGCAGAGTTCCATGACGACGCCCGCGTAGAACTCGACGTTGGTGTGGAGTTCACGGCCGGGCTTCAGTTCGGCCAGGATCGCCTCGACCTGGCGTTCGACCTCGACCGCGAAGGCCACGCGCGGGCCGCCGAAGCGCTGGGCGATCTCGCGGAGCATCCGGGAGCGGGGGTCCTCGGTGCGGTAGACGGCGTGACCGAATCCCATGATCCGGTCGCCGGCCAGTACATGTTCCCGGATCCAGGGATCAATGCGATCGGGGGTGCCGATCGCGTCCAGGGTGTCGAGGGCCCGGCTGGGCGCCCCGCCGTGCAGGGGGCCGGAGAGCGCGCCGACGGCTCCGACGAGACAGGCGGCGACGTCCGCACCTGTTGATGCGATGACGCGTGCCGTGAACGTTGACGCGTTGAAGCCGTGATCAATGGTGGAGATCAAGTATTGCTCGACGGCCCGCGCTTTATATTGATCGGGCTCGACGCCGGTCAACATGTACAGGTAGTTCGCCGCGTACGACAGGTCCTGCCGCGGCTCGACCGGTTCGAGCCCCTTCCCCAGCCGGTACAGCGCGGTGAGCAGCGTGGGCACGGCGGCGGCTGCCACGAGCGTGTCCCTGCGCCGCTGCCCGGCGTCGATGTCGTACACCGGCCGGAACCCCTTGACCGCGCCCAGCAGCGACAGCGCCGTCCGCATCCCGGCGAGCGGCCCGGCACCGCCCGCGCCCGACGCGGCGACGGCGGGCAGGACCGCGCTCACCTCGGCCGACAGCGCCCGCAGCGCGGCCGTCTCGGCGGCGAAGGCGGACGCCCGTGCGGGGTCGGGGAGTTCGCCGTGGACCAGGAGGTGCCAGACGTCCTCGAAGGAGCGGGTCTGCGCGAGGTCGACAGCGGAGTACTGGCGGTAGTGGTAGAAGCCCTCGATGCCGCGCACGTCGCCGACCCGGGTGTCGGTGACCACGACGCCGGCGAGTCCGCGCGGGACGTCGACGAAGGACGCCGTGGACCTGTTGACCGACATGATTTCCCTCCTTGAGCTTGATGAACTTGATTGGACTGTCCATCATTGACTAAATGACTGTCAATATTGATTTAATCAACATAACCTTCATCCGGATACGGTGACCCCCATGCGCGACCAGGAACCCACCCCCGGCCACCCCGAACGCCGTCTGAGCACGAAGGAGGCATCCGAACTGCTGGGCGTGAAGCCCGAGACGGTGTACGCGTACGTCAGCCGCGGCCAGCTCAGCAGCCGACGCGTCCCCGGCAGCCGGAGCAGCACCTTCGACCCCGTCGAGGTGGAGGCTCTGGCGCGCCGCAACAGACGCGAGAGCGCCGGAAGCCCGGGGGCGGGGAGCGACCCGGCCGTCCGTACGCGCCTCACGTACATCGACGGTGACCGGTACTTCTTCCGGGGCGTGGACGCGGTCGAACTGGCGCGCGCGCACTCCTACGAGGAGGTCGCGGAGTGGCTGTGGACCGGGGAACTGCGCGCGGGAGCGACGTTCACCGCGCCGGAGGAGTCCCTGAAGGCGGCCCGCCGGGCGGCTCGCGCGCTGCCCGAACACACCGGCCCCGCCGACCGGTTGCGGGCCGCGGCCGTCGCGGCGGCCGTCGTGGACCCCCTGCGCTTCGATCTGTCCGCGCAGGCGGTCGTCGGCACCGGCCGGACCCTGATCCCGACCCTGGTCGCAGCCCTGCCCCCACGCCATCCGGGCCACCGGGACGAGGGCCCTCTTGCGCGGCGCCTGTGGGCGCGGTTGACCGTACAGACACCCGACGAGGCGTCACTGAACGCCCTAGACACGGCACTCGGCCTCCTCGCCGACCACGACCTGGCCGCCTCGACGCTCGCCGTCCGGGTCGCCGCGTCGGCCCGCGCGCACGCGTACGCGGCCGTCTCGGCGGGCCTGGGCGTCGTCGAGGGCCCGTTGCACGGGGCGGCCAGCGGTCTCGCCCACCGCCTGCTGGACGAGGTCATCGAACAGGGCGACGCGGGACCGGCGATCGCCGAGGAACTGCGCGCGGGCCGGCGCATCCCGGGCCTGGGCCACCGCCTCTATCTCGGCGAGGACCCGCGCGCGGGTGCGCTGTTCGCGCTCCTGGCGGACATCCCGGGCGCGTACCCCGCCCTCGCGGCGGCCCGGGACATCGTGGCCACCACCGCGCGCCACGCCCCTCTGCACGCCAACGTCGATCTCGCCCTGGCCGTCCTGACGCACTCCTTCGGCATGCCCGCGACGGCCGGCGAGGCGATCTTCGCCGTGGCCCGTACGGCGGGCTGGATCGCGCACGCGCTGGAGGAGTACGGCGAACGCCCTCTCCGGATGCGCCCGAGCGGCCTCTACGTGGGCCCGAGGCCGCCCCAACCGCTCCCCGTGGACCACGGACACGCATCGGGCGATCACTCTGCGTAAAAAGGCGCATCCAGGCGCCCCCGGGAACCCGCACGGATCAGGACACACCGCCGTCGACAAGTCACCCTGCGCCAAGTCAGGTTAGGCTCACCTCTGTGAGTACGTGCACGACTGTCGCGCGGGATCTCGACGAGCCCTTCTCCGGGACCGCGGCCACGGCGACGACCTGGCTCCTGCTGGAACAGCCGGGCCCTTGGGGCGCCAAGGCGCTCACCGAGAGCCACCTGGACCGGCAACTCGGGCGCGCCCTGGAGAGGGCCGCCAAGGGCACCGGCGTCCGCGTCGCGCTCATCCGCCGCCCCGGGCGCCACGCCGACGTCGGCACCCCGCCCCCGCGCCGGGTCTTCGCCGCCCACACCGTGCCCGGCGGGGTGTGGCTGCGCACCGCCACGGTCCAGGACCCGCGACAGCTCCTGGACCTCGACCTCACCGCCCTCGGCCGGGGCGACCACCGCACGTTCGACACCGCCCTCGGCGGCCGCCCCCACACGGGCGACCCGCTCGCTCTGGTGTGTACGAACGGCAAGCGCGACCGCTGCTGCGCCCTCCTCGGCCGTCCTCTCGCCGCCGAACTGACCGCCTCCGACGTACCGGGCGTCTGGGAGGTCACCCATCTGGGTGGACATCGCTTCTCCCCCACGGTGCTCGTCCTGCCCTACGGCTACGCGTACGGGCGCGCGGAGGCCCACACCGTCAAGGACGTCCTCCACGCCGCCCGGGAGGGCCGGATCGTGGTCGACGGGTGCCGCGGCTGCTCGGCCTGGGAGCGGCCCGGCCAGGCGGCCGAGCTCGCCGTCCGTACGGCCGTCGGCGAGTACGCCGCCGAGGCGCTGGGCGTCGTCCGTACGGCGGGCGAGGCGCCGCACTGGGAGGTCACCGTCGCCCACACCGACGGCCGGCGCTGGCAGGTCGTCGTCGCGCAGAGCAACCCGCTGCCGCCCCGGCTGTCGCCAGCTCCCGCACCTCCACGACGTCCATCCGCGCCGGAGTGCCCAGGACGGACGCCCCGCAGCTCTCCGGCCGGGGCGGCAGCGGGTTGC
>NZ_LIRL01000011.1 GCF_001419795.1 Streptomyces niveiscabiei | reverse complement strand
CCGCCGCACTCCCCACTCCCGTTCCGCGACCGCAAGCCCCCGCCCCAGCGTCTCGACGAGCGCCGGCCGGCTCACCGGCACCGCCGCGAACGCCCCAGGCCCCTCGTCGCCGTACACCCGGCAGGCGAGGTGGACCCGGTCCCCGTCGGGGAAGGCGAACGTCAGGGCGCCGTCCGTGCACTCGCCCCAGTCGAGGAACCGGTACCCGGCCAGTTGCTCCCCGGCCTCGGCCGCCCCCGCCGTGCGGGACGCGTCGAGGATCCAGGCCTCGGCGAGGCGGAACGCGTCGGCCGGTGAGGTGAAGGCCGTCGGCGTTGGGGCAGGCGTGTCGAACCGGGCGAGTTCGTCCTTGAGCTTCTTCACCAGCAGGGGCGGGTAGAAGGCGTTGTCCCGCGCGTTCACGTGGAGCCCGCCGACGTGGACGTCGACGCACAACAGCCCGGGGTCCCGCTCGATGTGGAACTCCAGGCCGAATCCGGCGCGCGATCCGAACAGCATGGCAATCTCTCCGGCCCGGTTCAGCCTCGTAGGAGGGCGAGTTGGTGGGTCACCGCGTCGGTCACGCGTGGGTCGTCGTCCGTCGCGAGGAGGTCGAGGAGCGCGCCCCGGAGGACGGCGAGGGCGAGGGTGCGGCGGGCGGCGGCGTCGCGCGCGGCGCGTTCGGACGGTGACTGGCAGTCGGTGAGGACGCCGAGCCAGTCCTCCACGGTCGTACGGGCGAACCCGGTCCAGGGGCCGTCCGGTTGGACGAGGGAACGCGCGTACGCCTCCGCCCACAACCGCAGCAACGGCCGGTGCTCCTTCGCGGCGAGCCAGGCCCAGACCTGTTCGACCGCCGGGACCAGCCCCGCGGGGGAGGGTCGGCGGATCCGGTCAAGGAGGGCCAGTTCGTCGGTGCGGGCGCGGGCCAGCAGTGCTCGTACCAGGCCGTCCTTGCTGCCGAAGAGGAACAGCAGGACCCGGGGGCTGGAGCCGATCGCCTCCGCGAGGGGGCGCAGCGAGAGATCGGTGAGGCCGTGGGCGAGGGCGTACCGGTAGGCCGCCTCCAGCAGTTCGGTCTGCCGGGCGGACGGGGTTGGCGTTTCCTGGGGCACGTGGTTAGCCTAACCCGACTGAAACGATCGTTTCAGTGGCGGTCGTCGGACACGGGAGAGTGGCGCATGCCGGAACGGGACGGGGAACGGGCCGTCGTACGCCGCGCCGACCGGCCCGGCGACCTGGGCTGGGTGCTGATGGCCCACGGCGAGGTCTACGTCGGGCAACTCGGCTGGGACGCCGGCTTCGAGGCCCTGGTCGCCAGGATCGTCGCGGACTACACGGCCGGACACGACCCGCTGCGCGAGGCGGCCTGGATCGCCGAGGTGGACGGCCGCCGGGTGGGCTGCGTGCTTCTGGTCGCCGGTGACGGCCCGAGGACGGCCCGGTTGCGGGTCCTCCTCGTCACGCCGGACGGCAGGGGACTGGGCCTCGGGACCCGCCTGGTCGCGGAGTGTCTCGCCTTCGCCCGGGAAGTGGGGTACGGGCGGGTGACCCTGTGGACCAACGACGTCCTGGTGTCGGCGCGCAGGATCTACCAGGGCTTCGGCTTCGAACTGGCCGACGAGGAACGGCACCACAGCTTCGGCCGGGACCTGGTGGGGCAGAACTGGACGCTTGAGCTGGACTGACCGCGAGGCCCACCGCAACACCCGCCTGCCACGCCGGCGCCCGCGCCGATATCCGCGTACCGGAACACTCGCCCCTCCAGTACCGTGCCCGCGTGGACCTCTTCGTACAGACCTGGGCCGCGCTGCGGTCGACCGTCGCGGGGCTCGCGGACGACGACTTCGCGCGGCCCTCGGGGTGCACGGGATGGCTCGTACGCGACCTGGTGTGCCACCTCGTGATCGACGCGCAGGACGTGCTGATCACCCTCGCCACGCCCACCGACGCGGAGCCGACCCGGGACGCGGTGACGTACTGGCACGTCACCGGCGCCCCGCCGACCGGCGAGGACCCGCTGGACGCGCTGACCGTCCGCCTCGCGGCGGCGTACGAGGATCCGGCGCTGCTGAAGTTCCACCTGGACGACGTCGGCTCGGCGGCGGGCCGCGCCGCGAGCCTGGCGGCGCCGGAACTGCGGGTCAGCACCCAGGACATGGTCCTCACGGCGGCGGACTACCTCTCCGCGTACGTCCTGGAGTGGACCCTCCACCACCTCGACCTCGTCGCCCACCTCCCCGGCGTCGAAGGACCGCCCGCCGAGGGCCTCGCCCGCACCCGGCAGATGCTGGAACAGATCGCCGGTACGCCGTTCCCCGCAGCCCTCTCCGACACGGACACGCTCCTCGTCGCCACCGGCCGCCGCGCCCCCACCGACGCGGAACGGGCCGAACTGGGCGGTACGGCCGCGAGGTTGCCCTTCGTCGTGGGGTGAACGCGCCGGTTCTCGCAGGTGACGGCAGGCCTGCCGATTACCATCGGGCCCATGGATTCGACGCCGCGTTGGCTGAACCCCGAGGAGCGACGGGCGTGGCTCGCCTACGTCGAGTTCTCCACGCACCTCGCCGATCACCTCAACCGCCAGCTGCGCCGCGACGCGGGGATGACGCACGCGGACTACTCGCTCCTCGCGATCCTCTCGGCGGTCCCCGGCCACCAGCTCACCATGTCCGAGCTGGCCGAACGCCTGCGCATCACCCGCAGCCGCCTCACCCACGCCGTCACCCGCCTCCAGGAGTCCGGCTACGTCGACCGCCAGGACTGCCCGAGCAACCGCCGCAACCAGCTGGCGGTGCTCACCCCCGAGGGCATGCGCCTCCTGGAGGAAGTGGCCCCGGGCCACGTGGAAGCGGTCCGCCAGGCCATCTTCGACGCCCTCACCCCGGCCCAGATCACCCAGTTCGCGGAGATCGGCGAGGCCATCAACGCGGCCCTGCACGGAATCGACGCGGCGAACGAACACGAAGAGGCACTGCCGTGGAGGAGGCGGTGACGGTATCCCCGCGCGCAGGGATATCGCGCAGATTCTTCGACACGCGGGGCATAGAACCGATCATCGATGCTGTTTACGCTTTCGAGGGAGCTCACCGGACGTACGGGCACCTCGCGCGCGGTGGGCCTGGCAGCCGCGTGGTCGCATGAGTCGTTTCCGATAGGAATCAGGTACCACACATGAGCGCATCCGCATCGATCGGCGTCACCGGCCTCGGGGTCATGGGCCGCAACCTGGCGCGCAATTTCGCGCGGCACGGGTACACGGTCGCGGTCCACAACCGGAGTGCGGGGCGGACCCGTGCGCTGATCGAAGAGTTCGGCCACGAGGGGGAGTTCGTCGCCGCCGAGAGCGCCGAGGAGTTCGTGGCGGCGTTGGAGCGGCCTCGGCGGCTGATGCTGATGGTGCAGGCGGGGGAGGCGACGGACGCGGTGATCGGGGAGTTCGCGCCGCTGCTGGAGCCGGGCGACATGATCATCGACGGGGGCAACGCGCATTTCGCGGACACGCGGCGCCGGGAGGCCGCGCTGCGGGAACAGGGCATCCACTTCGTGGGAGTTGGGGTGTCCGGGGGTGAAGAGGGGGCGTTGCACGGGCCGTCGGTCATGCCGGGCGGGTCGGCGGAGTCGTACGCGGTGCTGGGGCCGATGTTCGAGGCGATCAGTGCGAAGGTCGACGGGGAGCCGTGTGCGACGCACATCGGGGCGGACGGTGCGGGGCACTTCGTGAAGATGGTGCACAACGGCATCGAGTACGCGGACATGCAGCTCATCGCGGAGGCGTACGACCTGTTGCGGCAGGTCGGCGGGTACGGGCCGGCGGAGATCGCGGGCATCTTCCGGGAGTGGAACCAGGGGCGGCTGGGCTCGTACCTGATCGAGATCACGGCCGAAGTCCTGGGCCACACCGACGCGTTGACGGGCGGGCCGTTCGTGGACGTGGTCGTGGACCGGGCCGGGCAGAAGGGCACCGGGCGGTGGACCGTGCAGACGGCGCTGGACCTGGCCTCGCCGGTGACGGCGATCGCGCAGGCGACGTTCGCGCGGGCCGCGTCGGGACAGAGCGCGCTGCGCGCGGCGTACCGGGGCCTGCCCGGCGGCACCACCCCGCCGCTGTCGCGGACGGAGGCGGCGCGGTTCGCCTCGCAGGTCGAGAACGCCCTGTACGCGTCCAAGGTGATCGCCTACGACCAGGGCTGGTCGATGATCCAGGACGCCGCCAAGGAGTACGGCTGGGACATCGACCTCGCCGCCGTCGCCCGGATCTGGCGCGGCGGC
>NZ_LIRL01001099.1 GCF_001419795.1 Streptomyces niveiscabiei | reverse complement strand
CCCGTACGCCCGCTGGCTCGCCGGCCGTGTCCCGGCCGGCGAGCCAGCGGGCGTACGGGCGCAGGGCGGGGGCGGGTGGGAGCTGTTCGCCCCGGTAGAGGGCGAACAGCTCCGCCAGCAGCAGCGGGACGGACCAGCCGTCGAGCAGCACGTGGTGGTGGGTGAACAGGAGCCGGCTGGTCCGGGGTCCGGTGCGCACGAGCGTGAACCTCAGCAGCGGCGGACGGGCCGGATCGACGGGGACCTCGTCGTCCGCGTCCCGCGTGGACGTGAACAGGAGCCGGGGTGCGGCGGGTACGACGTACAGGGGCCGCTCGGCGCTGTCGCCGGTGAACCCTCCCCCCAGGTGGGGATGGCGGCGCAGCAGTTCGTGGGCCGCCTCCCGGAGCCGTTCGGCGTCCACGTCCCCGTCGAGGTCGAGGGCGAGGCGGACGACGTACGGGTCCTCGGCGTCGTGGCCCGCGTGGAAGAGCAGGCCCTGCTGGAGGGGCGAGGCGGGCAGCAGGTCCGCCAGCTCGCCGTGCGCGGCCTCCAGTTCCTCGATCCGCGCCTGGTCGACGTCGGCCAGCGGGAAGTCGGAGGGCGTGGCGGCGGGCGGGCCGGTGCGGTGGGCGGCGAGGGTGGTGAGGGCGGTGTGCCAGGCGTCCGCGAGTTCCGTGACGGCCGCGCTGTCGAGGACCTCGCCGGGCCAGGTCCACTCCGTGCGCAGGCACGGGCCGCCGGGGCCCTGCTCGATGAACGCGTCCACGGTCAGCGCGTGTCCGAGGGGCTGCGCGGGGTCGGCTTCGCCGCGCAGCGACCCCGGCAGCGGCTGCCACGGCCCGCTCCCCACGGTGTCGAGGCGGCCGAGGTAGTTGAAGGCGATCGGGGCGTGTACGGCGGGGATCCGCCCGGCCGACCGGAGCAGTCCGTGGGTGAGGCCGCCGTGGGGGACGGCCCGCAGCCGTTCCTTGACGCGCTTCACGGCGCGGGCGAGGTCCGCCGCGTCGTCGCCCCGCGCGTCGAGGAGCAGGGGGTGCAGTGCCGTGAACCAGCCCACGGTCCGGGAGAGGTCCAGCTCCGCGAGCCCGTCGAGGTCCGTTTCCCGCCCGTGCCCTTCCACGTCCACCAGCACCGGCCCGCCCCGCGGGTTGCCGCTCCAGCGGTGCAGTGCGGTGGAGAGGGCGGCAAGCAGCACGTCCGGGACCTTCGCGCGGAACCCGGCGGGTACGCCGGCCAGCAGCGGCCGGGTGGCTTCGGCGTCCAGTCTCGTGGTGAGCCGCCCGGCCCGTGCGACGACGTCCCGCCGCGGGTCGAGCGCCCGTGTCCCCACCGGGCCGCCGGGCCGCTCCAGTGCCGTCCGCCACCAGTCCGTGTCCGCCGACGCGTCGGTCTCCCGCAGCCGGTGGGCCCACTCCCGCCACGGTACGGGCACCGGCGCGAGGGGCCCGCCGCCGTACGCCGTCGCGAGGTCGGGCAGCAGGGTCCGCCATGACACGCCGTCCACGGCGAGGTGGTGGACGACGAGCAGGAGCAGGTGGTGGCCCCGCCCGTGCAGCCACACCGCGCGCACCAGCTCTCCCCGCTCCGGGTCGAGCCGTCGCCGCGCGGCCCGGCGCTCCTCGTCGATCACCCGTTCCAGGCCGGCGTCGTCGTCGGCGCCTTCGCGTTCCAGGTCGACCTGGTCCAGCCACCCCCGGCCGGTCTCGCGCACCTCGAAGCCGCCGTCGCCGGTCCGCCGTATCCGCAGGGCGTCGTGCCGGTCGACCACGCGTTGCAGCGCCGCCTCCAGCGCGTCGGCGCTCACCCCCTCGGGCAGCGCGCACACCACGGACTGCGCGAACCCGTCGGCTCTCCCTCCGAGTGAGGCGAGCCACTCCATGACGGGGGTCGCGGGGAAGGGCCCGGTGGGGGCGTACCGGGGCGAGGTCACGGGGTGGTTCTGGGTCTGCCGTCCGGTGACGGCCCTGGCCAGGGCTCTCGGGCTCTGGTGGGCGAACACGTCCCGGGGGTCGACCGCGATCCCGGCCGCGCGGGCCCGGGTGGCGAGCTGCACGGCGAGGATGCTGTCGCCGCCGAGCTGGAAGA
>NZ_LIRL01001098.1 GCF_001419795.1 Streptomyces niveiscabiei | reverse complement strand
GCGTAGGGGTGTGGTGCGCGGGCGCGTTGTCGGGCGTGGGGTCGTCGTCCGGGCCGTGGCGGGGGAGCGCTTCGGGCATCGGGGGTCACCTCGGGCGGTCGAGGCGCTGGATGAGGAGGTCGGCCAGGCGGTCGCGGCTCGGTGGGGCGGCGGCGTCCGTGAGGTAGATCGCGTTCAACAGCTGGTCGGCGGCGAGGAGTTCGCTGCGGGAGCGTTCCAGGAAGTGGGTGATCAGGTCGTCGCCCGCGCGCGCGGCCTCGTCGCCGAGGTGGGCGCGGACGAAGTTCGCGAGCCGGTTGTGGTCGGGGCGGCCCAGCTCCAGGTGGATGCAGCGGCGCATCAGGGGGGCCGGGAAGTCGCGTTCGCCGTTGCTGGTGAGGACGACGAAGGGGAACGCCCGGCACCGTACCCGCCCGTCCTTGACGCGGACCTTCACCCCGTCCGCCGTGAGGACCTCCGCCTCCCCGTCCGGCAGCCGGTCGGCGATCCGCTCCAGCTCCGGTATCGCGAACTCCCCTTCCTCCAGGACGTTCAGGAGGTCGTTCGGCAGGTCGATGTCGCTCTTGTCCAGCTCGTCGATGAGCAGCACGCGCGGCGTCGCGGACGGCAGCAGCGCCGTACCGAGCGGCCCGAGCCGGATGTAGCTCCCGATGCCCTCGACGGCCCCCGGCGACCCGGCGGCCGAGCCGAAGCCCCCCTGTGCGGCGATCTGGACGTCCTGGAGGCGCGCGATGGCGTCGTAGTGGTACAGCCCGTCCTGGAGGGCGGAGCGGCTGACGATGGACCAGCGCAGGACGTTGCCGAGCCCGAGTTCGTACGCGACCGAGTGCGCGAGCGTGCTCTTGCCCGCGCCGGGGCTGCCGGTGACCAGCAGCGGGCGGCGCAGATACAGCGCCGCGTTGATCATCTCCAGCTCCTCCGCGCCGGGCCGGTGCAGCTCGGCGAGGTGCCGGTGCGCCCCGAGCCGCCGGTCCTCCGACCCCTCGCCCTGCGCGTCCCGCCCCGCGAAGTCCCGCCAGGGCGGCGGCGCGGGCAACCGCTCGACGCCGTCGTGCGGTTCCCCCGCGCCCCGGTAGATGAGCCACTCACTGGATTCCGTCATGATCCGGTCCTCGTCACTCGTCCACTCCCCGGGCGGCCGTGCTCACGGTATCGATGCCAGGGGGGAGCTGGTAGGGGTCGCGTCACGGCGCCTCCAGCAACTCGCCCGTACCCGGCAGGGGTTGGGTCGGGTCGTCGTACAGCAGGGCCACGCCGGCCGCCCAGAAGGTCTCGCCCCGGCCCTCGCCGAGCCGCACCCGGAGGCCGTGGACGGCCTCGGGCAGACGGGCCGCGCTCGGCGGGCGGGCGATCTCGTCGACGCTGCCCCGGTGGAACTCGCCGCACACCGTGTCCGGGCGGGCCCTCCCGCGCCGCCACAGGGCGACGCCGTACCCGCCGTGCACGATCCGCGCGAGCGCCGCCGCGTCGTCCTCGTACCGGTGGTCGCCGTACCGGCACAGCACGGGGACCGTGCCGTGCGCGAGCGAGCGCAGCTTCTCCACCGTCGGGACGGGTACCCGCAAGCCGTCGTCGCAGTCCAGGAGTTCGGCCTGCGCGCGGTGCGCGTGCAGCCAGCGCCAGCGCGCGGCCCGCTCCTCCCGCGCGTCGAACCACTCCGTGCCGTCCAGGTCGCCCAGGTCGTCGACGAGCTGCTCCCGGTCGGCGACCCGCACGACCACGGGCCGCGCCACCCCGAGCGGCTCCTCCCCCGGCACCGGCCGCCAGGCGTCGACGTCGATGCCCAGCAGCACGTGCGGCACGGCCACTTGCAGCACCGCCGGCCGCCCGGGCTCGTCGCACCGCCGGAACGCCTCCGCGAGCGTGCCCGCGATCCGCCCCGGCAACTCCGCGATCCGCGCCCGCTCCTCCCCCGGCAGCGGGTCGGCCCCACCGTCCGCGTGCAGCACGGACACCGTCCAGTCACACCGGTCGGGCTCCCACGGGCGCGGCAGGATTTCGAGGAGGACGGCGGGGTGGGGGCGCGTCTGCTGCGCGCGGGAAGTCTGGACGGGGATGCCGGGCAGAGGGG
>NZ_LIRL01001097.1 GCF_001419795.1 Streptomyces niveiscabiei | reverse complement strand
GTACTCGCCCCCTTCCCCCTGCCCCACGAGCCCGTCCTCCAGGAGGTATTCCGCACCGCCGACCTCCACGACGGCCCCGGCCCGCCAGCCCGTCGGCGCCTCGGCCGGCCGCTCGACGACCTCGGGCACCGCCGTCTCCTCCTCGTCGACGACCGCCTCATGGACCACCGCCAGCGCGAACGCCGCCGCGTGGTGCGCCGCCGCCCGGCGGCCGTCGTCCGTGCCGTCGTCGATCCCGCGCACCGTCATCGAGGGCCAGGTCCGGTCCATGGACGCCGCCTCGGCCACTCCGGCGCTCTCGGTGTCGAGGGCCACGGCGTCCTCGTAGTGCAGGCGCAGCCGCTCGCGCAGGGCGGACCGCTCCCCCTCGAGTACCTGTTCCCCGGCGGCGACCGGCTTGAAGTGGACGGCGGGGGCGCCGGGCTCGCGGCGCCAGCGGCGGTGCGCGGCCGTGGCCGTCTGCCGTACCGCGTGGGAGAGTTGCCAGGTCTCGGGCCGGGCGTGGAAGCCGCTGTCGGTGGCCTTCCCGCCGTGCACCCCGTACACCTTGGTGGCTACGACGACGTCCCCGGGTGCCACGCCGCGCGTCAGTCCTGCGGCGGTCCCCACGAACATCACCAGCCGGGGCGCGAACAGCCGTACGGCGTGTGTCGCGACCACCGCCGTTCCCCCGTTCCCCGTGCCGATCTCGGCGAGCGCGACCCGCCAGGGTGTCCCGTCGAGCCAGCCGAGCCGGTACACGGTGCCGATGTCGTCGCGGGCGGCGCTGTCCGGGTCGCCCGCCAACAGCGTTTCCACCGCGTCGAATTCGACGTCCGACGCGGTGAGAACGACGACCGTCGGGCCGCCGTTCTCCTTTTCCCGCGTATCGCGCACGGGTACATCCCCTCGCTTCTGGCCAGTTGACGGTACGGCCACTTTAGCGACGGGATTACGGGGATCAGGGAGGAATTCGGCAATCCCCGGGACGGGACGGAATTCGCACAACCGAGCCGTTTTTCGAATTCGGTCGACATCGCCCGCCCGTCAGACCAGCACCCGCAGCTCCGGAAGTCTCGGCGCGGTTCCCGGGATGACG
The DNA here is from genome assembly GCF_001419795.1 of Streptomyces niveiscabiei. Classification (GTDB taxonomy): domain Bacteria; phylum Actinomycetota; class Actinomycetes; order Streptomycetales; family Streptomycetaceae; genus Streptomyces; species Streptomyces niveiscabiei. The sequence goes on along the minus strand of NZ_LIRL01001097.1, from coordinate 1,913 downwards.
TCCCGTTTGAGGCTCTCCGGGCCGCCCGCGAGCCGCAGTTGGGGAAACCGTTCGAGCAGCACCCCGAGCGCGACCTCGCAGTGCACCCGGGAGAGCCCGGCGCCGACGCAGTAGTGGATGCCCTGCCCGAACCCGAGGTGTTCCTCGGTCCCGGCGCGGGTGATGTCGAGCCGGTCCCCGTCGGGGAAGCGCCGGGGGTCGCGGTTGGCGGAGACGAGGACGAACTGTACGCAGTCCCCCTTCCGCACCCGCACCCCGTGCAGGTCGGCATCCTGCGCGGCGAGCCGCATCCGGACGACGATGTCGGGCCCGCACCAGCGCACGAACTCCTCGACCGCGCGCGGCATGAGCGTCATGTCGTCGCGCAGGAGCCGGAGTTGGCCGGGGTGGGTGAGGAGTGCGGCGAGGCTGTTGATGAGGAGTTGGGCGGTGTTGTCGTAGCCGGCCATGACGACGTTCATGACCATGGCGACGGCCTCGACCTCGTCCAGTCCGCGGGCGAGCCCGCTGAGGAGGTCTTCGCCGGGAGCCCGGCGGCGTTCGTCGAGCAGCCGGGTGATGGCCTCGATCAGCGGCGGCGAGGATGCGCCGAGCCGTACGGGGTCCATGGCGAGGATGTCGTCGCCCCAGCGCCGGAAGGCGGCCCGGTCCGCTTCGGGGACGCCGACGAGTTCGCAGACGGCGGTGACGGCGGAGGGGAAGGCGAGGCCCTCCACCAACTCCAGTGTTCCGTCCACCGAGTTGGCGAGCGCCTCGGTGAGCAGGTCGTGGGTGATCCCGGCGATGCGGGGGCGCAGCGCCTGCATGCGGCGGGCGGTGAAGGTGCGGGCGACGGCGCCGCGCAGCCTCGTGTGGGCGGGCGGGTCGGCGTCGAGGGCGGAGACGAGGAAGTACTTCCGCATCTCCTCGGGCAGGTTGAGCATGTCGACGAGGACGCGGCGGGGGTCCTCTCCGGTGTGCCCGTCGACCTTCTCCGGGGTGTGCACGAAGCGCGCGTGGTCGCGCAGCCCCTCGCGGACGTCGTCGTAGCGGGTGACGAGCCACACCGGCTGCGTCTCGGTCAACCAGCCGCGTACGACGGGCCCTTGCTCGCGGATGACGCCGAAGGAGGCGGCCGGGTCGGCGAGGAAGCCGGGGTCGAGGAGGAGCGGTTCGTTCGGGGGACGGCGGGTGGGGGTGTCCGTCAGGTCGGTCAAGGGGTGCTCCAGAGCGGGGAGTTCAGTGCAGCCGGACGGCGATGTCCTGGACGAGTTCCGACTCGTGGGGGACGAGGAAGAAGTGGTCGCCGGGGAAGGTGCGCAAGTCGTAGCCGCTGGTGGTGAGTTCGGACCAGGCGTGGACGTCGGCGAGGGGGCAGTGGGTGTCGTCGATGCCGGTGTAGGCGGTCACGGGGGTGCGCAGGGGGATCGCGCGGGGCGGGCGGTAGGTCTCGATCAGGCGGTAGTCGGCGCGCAGGGCGGGCAGGAGGAGTTCGCGCAGTTCCGGGATGTCGTACACCTCGGCCTGGAAGTCGCCGAGTCCGCGCACGGTCGCGATCAGTCCGGCCTCGTCGTCGGGGTCCACTCCGGCGGGGCGGGCGCGGTGCGGGGCGGCCCGGCCGGAGGCGTACAGCCGCTCGGGGCGTACGCCGAGCCGCTCCAGCCTGAGGGCGACCTCGTAGGCGATCGCGGAGCCCATGCTGTGGCCGAACAGGGAGACGGGGAGGTCGAGCCGGCCGGTCAGGGCCTCGGTGACGGCGTCCGCCATCGCGGCCATGTCCGCGATGCAGGGGTCCTTCAGGCGGTCCTGGCGGCCGGGGTAGCGGACGGCCAGCACTTCGACGTCGTCCGGGAGGTGGGCGCTCCAGCCGTGGAAGAGCTGGGCGGTGCCGCCGGCGTGCGGGAAGCAGATCAGCCGGCGGCACCGCCCAGCTC
>NZ_LIRL01001096.1 GCF_001419795.1 Streptomyces niveiscabiei | reverse complement strand
GCGTTGGGGTCGTAGCGCTTGGCCCGTTTGTCCGTCGTCACCTCCAGGACCTCGCCGAGGGTCACCAGTTCGCCGAGCGTGTTGTAGACCGTCGCTCGGGAGATCTCCGGGAGTTTCGCCACCGCTCGGGAGTGGACTTCGTCGGCCGTGAGGTGGACGTGTTCGCCGTCGAGGACTTCGGCCACGACGCGCCGCTGTGCGGTCATACGCCATCCGCGCCCGCGCAGCCGCTCCAGAAGGTCACTCATGCCGTCCAGATTAACAGCCGGGTGCCGTTTTACGAACGGGTGTGACTTTGGAAGCTGGCTTGACTTGGAATTAGTCCAATGTAGGATCCGGAGTGAAGTTCGGCGGGCGGCTGGAGGCCGTGGTCCAGGCCCTGCACGGTCGCTCCAGCACTGGACCGCTCGCCGGGTTTGGTGGGCCGCTCCCTGCGGGGGACGGCCCACCTGGCATGCCCCGGGGTTACGCCGGCACCCGCGCCGGGATCCAGCAGCGCACGATGTCGCGGACCGAGACGATGCCGGCGGGTTCGCCGCCGTCCAGGACGACGAGGTGCCGGAAGCCGCCGCGGGTCATCGCGAGGGCGGCGTCCTCCAGGGACATCGAGGGCGTCGCGAAGACGACGTCGGTCGTGGTGTGCGCGTGGGCGGGCTCGTGGTCGGGGTTCTGGCCGAGGCCCACGGAGTTGAGGATGTCGCGTTCCGTGAGGATGCCGATGTTGCCGGCGTCCGGGTCGAGGACGACGGCCGCGCCGACCCGGCGGGCGGACATCAGGGCGGCGGCCTGGCGGAGGGTGTGGGCGGGTCCGATGGTGAGGACCGTCGGGGTCATGGCTTCGTGGACGAGCATCGAGGGGTGACCTCCTCCTGTGATCCCGGAAAGTGCGGAGATTCACAAGTGCACAAGTGGGGGCGCCCTCAGCGTCGCAGGTAAAGCGGGGGTCAACAAGGGGGCGTGCGGCGCCAATTGAGGGCGCGCACGCTCAGATGTGCCGACGGGTGGGCGCCGTCAGTAGCGCTGGTTCAGGTACCCCAGCAGCTCTTCGTGCAGCAGCCCGTTCGACGCCGCCGCGTTCCCGCTGTGGGGCCCCGGACGGCCGTCCAGACCGGTGAACATGCCGCCGGCCTCCTGCACGACGATCGCCGTCGCCGCCATGTCCCACAGCGACAGCTCCGGCTCCGCGCACAGGTCCACCGCGCCCTCGGCGACCATCATGTACGACCAGAAGTCGCCGTACGCGCGCGTGCGCCACACCTCGCGGGTCAGGTCCAGGAAGCCGTTCAGGGTGCCGCGGTCCTCCCAGCCGGAGAGCGAGGAGTACGCGAACGACGCGTCGGAGAGGTTCGCGACCCGGGAGACGTGCATGCGGGACGCGGAGGACAGGGAGCGGCCGGTGAAGGCGCCGTGGCCCTTCGCCGCCCACCAGCGGCGGCCCAGCGCGGGCGCGGAGACCAGGCCGACGACCGGCTGGTAACCGCCCTCGGCCGCCTCCGTCAGCGCGATCAGGGTCGCCCAGACGGGGACGCCGCGTACGTAGTTCTTCGTACCGTCGATCGGGTCGATGACCCAGCGCCTGGGGCCCGTGCCCTCCACGCCGTACTCCTCGCCGAGGATCGCGTCTCGCGGGCGGGCGCGCTGGAGGTGGCCCCGGATCAGTTCCTCGGCCGCCTTGTCGGCCTCGCTCACCGGGGTCATGTCCGGCTTCGTCTCCACCTTCAGGTCGAGCGCCTTGAAGCGGGCCGTGGTGGCGGCGTCGGCCGCGTCGGCGAGGACGTGGGCGAGGCGGAGGTCATCGAGGTAGTCCGGCATGGGGGAACCGTATCCGCCGAGGTGGGAACGGGGCCACGCGCGGGGGAACGAGGTGGTTGCGGGTTGGTGTCGGTTTTCCCGTGACGGGTTCCCGCCGTATCGGGACGCGGGCTCTTGACACTGGTTCCGGGCGCGTCAAATGTGGGCGGCAGAGTTGCTCGGCCCAGGGAGGCGACGATGCCCTCAGCGCGGGAGTCTCTGCTGGACGCCGCTTTCGCGGCGCTGGCGCGGCGGTCGTGGTCGACGGTGCGGATGGTGGACGTGGCCGCGGCGGCCGGGGTGTCGCGGCAGACGCTCTACAACGAGTTCGGCAGCAAGGACGGGCTCGCGCGGGCCCTGGTGCGCCGGGAGGCGGACGGCTACCTCGCGGGTGTCGAGCGGGCGTTCGCCGGGGACGACGGCGCGGGCGACGTCGGTGAGCGGCTCGTCGGGCTCGCCGAGTGGACCGTCGCGCACGCGCGCGAGAACCCCCTCGTACGGGCCATGCTCACCGGCTGCTGGAGCGAGCGGCTGCCCTCGCCGCCGCTGAGGGCGGTGCTGTCGGCCACGGCGGTGCCCGCGCAGCGCCGCGCGGACGGGCCGCTGCCCTCGCCGGGCGACTTCGTGGCCCACGTACGGGAGCGGTCGCTGGCCGTGCTGGTCCCGGCCGGGACCGGGAAGGGCGACGCCGACGAGGTGGTGCGCGGCGCGGAGCTGGCGGTCAGGCTGGCCCTGTCGTGCGTGGCGGCACCGGCGGGGGAGGGGGGCGTCAGGGAGCTGGTGGCCGGGGCGCTGGAGCACCGGGCGGCGGGCTGAACCCCCGGCTCAGTGCGCCGACCCCGACAGCTGCAACCCGATCACCCCGATGATGACGAGGCTGATCGACACGATCTTCAGCGTGGACACCAGGTCCCCCAGGAAGATCATCCCGTAGATCGCGGTCCCGGCCGCCCCGATCCCCGTCCACACCGCGTACGCCGGACCCACGTCCAGCTTTCTCAGCGCGAGCGTCAGCAGCCCGAAGCTGCCCAGCGCGAACGCGGCGAACGCGATCGTCGGCCACAGGCGCGTGAAGCCGTGGGACAGCTTGAGGCACACCGCGAAACCCGTTTCGAGCAGTCCGGCCACGACGACCAGCAGCCATGCCATGTGCTGTCCTCCCGTTTGGTGTCACGTCTGGTGTCACGCTCGATCGAGGTCGGTGCGATTGTGCACTTACCGGACTCAGGTACACACAAACAACACCCAGGTCAGAGACGTGCCCTGAGGACCCGTCAGTCGCCTTCCGTGCGCTCGCGCGTCGCCAGCAGCCGGCGCAGCGAGTACAGGCGCGCCTGGTCCGCGTGGCCCTCGGCGACCCACGCGTCCAGCGCGCAGTCCGGCTCGTCGTGGCTGCACGCGCGCGGGCAGTCCGCCGTCCCCTCCTCCAGGTCCGGGAAGGCGTGGATGACGCGGGACGGGTCGATGTGCGCGAGGCCGAAGGAGCGGACGCCGGGGGTGTCGATCACCCAGTCGTCGGCGCCGTCCAGCGGGAGTGCGAGGGCCGACGTCGTCGTGTGGCGTCCCCGGCCGGTCACCGCGTTGACGTGGCCCGTCAGACGGCGGCGGCCGGTCGGCACCAGCGCGTTGACCAGGGTCGTCTTGCCGACGCCCGAGTGGCCGACGAACGCGGTCGTCCGGCCGGTCAGGAACTCCCGTACGCGGTCCGCCGCGTCGCCGTTCTCCAGCTCCTCGCGGTTCGTGACCACGTACGGGATGTCCAGGTCGCCGTACAGCTCCAGGAGCTTGTCCGGGGGGGCCAGGTCGGACTTGGTCATCACCAGGAGGGGGGTCAGGCCGCCGTCGTACGCCGCCACCAGGCAGCGGTCGATCAGGCGGGGGCGGGGTTCGGGGTCCGCGAGGGCCGTGACGATCGCCAGCTGGTCGGCGTTGGCGACGACCACGCGTTCGTACGGGTCGTCGTCGTCCGCCGTGCGGCGCAGGACCGAGGTGCGCTCCTCGATGCGGACGATGCGGGCCAGGGTGTCCTTCGCGCCCGAGAGGTCGCCGACGAGGGCGACGCGGTCGCCGACCACCGCCGCCTTGCGGCCCAGTTCGCGGGCCTTCATCGCGAGGACCGTGCGGTCCTCGACCAGGCAGGTCAGGCGGCCCCGGTCGACCGTGAGGACCATGCCCTCGGCCGCGTCCTCGTGCTTGGGGCGGATGTTCGTGCGGGGACGGTTGCCCTTGCGGTTGGGGCGCGAGCGGATGTCGTCCTCGTCGGTGTGCTTGCCGTAGCGACGCATGATCGTCAGTTCCCGAGCATCCCGGTCCACATCTCCGGGAAGTCCGGGAGGGTCTTCGCGGTCGTTGCCACGTTCTCGATCTCGACGCCCTTCACCGCCAGGCCGATGATCGTGCCGGCCGTCGCCATGCGGTGGTCGTCGTACGTGTGGAACGTGCCGCCGTGCAGGGGCCTCGGGCGGATGTGCAGGCCGTCCGCCGTCTCCGTGACGTCCCCGCCGAGTTCGTTGATCTCCTTCGTCAGGGCCGCCAGGCGGTCCGTCTCGTGGAGGCGGAGGTGGGCCACGCCGCGCAGGGTCGACGGGGAGTCCGCGAGGGCGGCCACCGCCGCGATGCCGGGGGTCAGCTCGCCGACGTCGCTCAGGTCCACGTCGATGCCGTGGATCTTGCCGGTGCCGGTGAACGTCAGGCCCTCGTCCGTCAGGTCGCAGGAGCCGCCCATCGCCGTGAAGATCTCCCGCAGGGCGTCGCCGGGCTGCGTCGTGCGCTTCGGCCAGTCCGGGACGGTGACCCTGCCGCCGGTCACCAGGGCCGCCGCCAGGAAGGGCTGGGCGTTGGAGAGGTCCGGTTCGATCGTCAGGTCCCGGCCCAGGAGGGCGCCCGGCGTCACCCGCCACACGTTGCGCTCGCCGCCCGCCTCCGGGGTGTCCACCTGGGCGCCGGCCGCGCGGAGCATGTCCACCGTCATGCGGATGTGCGGGAGCGAGGGCAGGGTGGCGCCGGTGTGCCGCACCTCCACGCCCTGGTTGAAGCGGGGGCCGCTCAGCAGGAGCGCGCTCACGAACTGGGACGACGAGGAGGCGTCGATCTCCACCGGCCCGCCGTCCAGGGCGCCCTGGCCGTGGACCGTGAGGGGGAGGGCGCCCCGGCCGTCGTCGTCGACCCTCGCGCCCAGGGCGCGCAGGGCGTCGATCACTCCGTGCAGGGGGCGCTCGTACGACCTCGGGTCGCCGTCGAACCTGATCGGGCCGTTGGCCAGGGTGGCCACCGGGGGGAGGAAGCGCATGACCGTGCCGGCGTTGCCGACGTCCACGGTCGCCGGGCCACGGAGGTCGGTGGGCAGGACCCGCCACGCCTCACCGGTGCCGTCCGGGCCGACCCCCTCCTCGATCCCCACGCCCATCGCCCTCAGCGCGCCCGCCATGAGCAGGGTGTCCCGCGACCGCAGCGGGCGGCGCAACCACCCCGGCTCACTCGCCAGCGCGGCTAGCACCAGGGCACGGTTGGTGACGGACTTGGACCCCGGCACGTGGACCGTCGCGTCGACGGCTCCGCTCGCGGTGGGGGCGGGCCAGTGGGCGGTGTGGACGGGGTTCTGCGGCATGCGTTCACTTTAGTCGGCCGCCGCATTCCGGGACGCGCGGCGTCACAGCCCCAGCAGCCACCTGCCCCCGCCCAGCAGCGAGCACAGCGACACCGTGTGGAACAGGAACAGCCACAGCCCCGCCGGTACGTGCGTCAGCCGCGACAGCTGGTCCGCGTCCGACTCCGCCGCCCCGCCGCGCCTGCGCTTGGCCTGGAGCTCGAACGGCGGGCGTACGCCTCCCAGGAGCAGGAACCACACCACCGCGTACGCGAACGCCGCCTGGACCTGGGGGCCCGCGAGCCAGGAGACCAGGAGGAAGGCGCCGCCCGACAGCACCACGGTCAGGACGCCGTACGCGTTGCGGATCATCACCAGCATCGCCACCAGGAGGGCTGTGGCCGCCCACAGGAGCAGGGTGATCCGGCCCGCGCCCAGCAGGGCCGCGCCGCCCAGGCCCAGCAGGGACGGGGCCGTGTAGCCCGCCGCCGCCGTGAGGATCATGCCGATGCCGTGCGGCTTGCCCCGGCTCAGGGTCAGGCCGCTGGTGTCCGAGTGGAGGCGTATGCCCGTCAGCGTGCGGCCCGTCAGCAGGGCGATCAGGCCGTGGCCGCCCTCGTGCGCGATCGTGATCGCGTTGCGGGAGACGCGCCACAGGTTGTGGGGGATCACGATCGCCAGCGCGGCGACGGCTGTGGCCAGGACCACCCAGAGGTCGGGGTCGGGCTGGAGTCCGGTGACTCGGTCCCACAAGGTGGCGTCCATAAGAGGCGGTGGCTCCCAACTGTCGTACAGGGTCTGGCAGTGTGGCACGTATGTGCGGACGGTATGCGGCCAGTCGTAGGCCCGAGGATCTCGCGGGAATCTTCGAGATCGAGAAGATCGAGCCGGAAGAGGCGCTGGCGCCCGATTTCAATGTGGCGCCGACGAAAGAGGTGTACGTCGTTCTCGACCGTCCGTTGAAAGACGCGGAGGACCGGCGGCCGGTTCGGCAGCTGCGGACGGTGAAGTGGGGGCTCGTGCCCTCGTGGGCGAAGTCGCCCGAGGGCGCCGCGCGGATGATCAACGCGCGGGCCGAGACGGTCGCCGAGAAGCCGTCCTTCCGGCGCGCGTTCGCGAGCCGGCGGTGCATCGTCCCGGCGGACGGGTACTACGAGTGGGTCACCGCGAAGGAGGAGCGGGACCTTGAGGTCGAGGGGAAGAAGAAGCGGCCCCGCAAGCAGCCGTACTTCGTGACGCCGGCCGACGGGTCCGTGTTCGCGATGGCGGGGCTGTACGAGTTCTGGCGGGACCGGACGCTGCCGGACGACCATCCGCTGGCCTGGTGGGTGACGTGCTCGGTGATCACGACCGAGGCCGAGACGACGCCTCTCGCGGTCGCCCCGGCCGAAGGGCCCGGCAGCCTGGCCGAGATCCACCCCCGGATGCCGCTGATGCTGACGCCGGACCGGTGGGACGCCTGGCTGGACCCCTCGACGACCGACCCCGACGACCTCGTACCGATGCTGGCGCCCCCGCCGCACGGCCTGATGCGGGCGTACCCGGTGTCGACGGCGGTGAGCAACGTCCGCAACAACGGCCCGGAGCTGCTGACGGAGCTGGAGGGCCCGGAGGAGGGCACACTCTTCTGACATGAGCTCCGAGATCGTCCCCACCGACGCGGGCGACGCCCGTATCACCTGGCACCCGGCGAAGAACCCCCGCCTCGTCCTCGCCGTGAGCCACGGCGCGGGCGGCGGTGTCGAGGCCCGCGACCTCCAGGCACTGGCCGCCGTACTCCCCGCCCACGGTGTGACCGTCGCCCTGGTCGAGCAGCCGTGGCGGGTGGCGGGGAAGAAGGTCGCACCGGCTCCGAAGACCCTCGACATCGGCTGGTCCGGCGTCTGGGGTGCGGTGGCCGCCGAGGGCCTGCCCGTCATCGCCGGTGGCCGCTCCGCCGGTGCCCGGGTCGCCTGCCGTACGGCGAAGGACCTCGGCGCCGTCGCCGTCCTCGCGCTCAGCTTCCCCCTCCACCCGCCCGGCAAGCCGGAGAAGTCCCGCGCCGGGGAGCTGCTCGGCGCGGGAGTGCCGACGCTCGTCGTGCAGGGTGGCAACGACCCCTTCGGGAAGCCGGAGGAGTTCCCGGAGGGGGAGTTCGGGATGGTGGAGGTGCCGTTCGGGGACCACGGGTTCGCGGTGCCGAAAAGGAGCGGGGTCACGCCGGAGGAGACCGTGACGGTCATCACGGACGGCGTCGTCCGGTGGATCGGGACGCTCGGGAATGTTGAGTCCCGTACGACTGTTGAGGCAGACACAGGACGTTGAGAAGGCCGTAGAGAGGGAGTCCGCCGCATGGGTTCGACCATCTGCCCGAACCGTTCCAGCCGCGCCGACCTGGACTGGACGGTGCTGCATGCGGCCAAGACCGCTCAGATTCGGGCGGCGGCGGGAGTGGATCGTCGTCTATCCTCCGATTCTGGTGGTACCGGTCTCGGTGCTGCCTGGAATCTTGAGGAGGTGGGTCCGGTCACCGGTACCGACGCAGGGACCGAACACGGCCAGGCGGAGCAGCCCGAGGGCCGGGGCGTCAACGAGTCGACCGCGGAGCGCAGCGCGCGCTTCGAGCGGGACGCGCTCGAATTCCTCGACCAGATGTACTCCGCCGCACTGCGGATGACCCGCAACCCGGCGGACGCGGAGGACCTCGTACAGGAGACGTACGCGAAGGCGTACGCGTCCTTCCACCAGTTCCGCGAGGGCACGAACCTGAAGGCGTGGCTGTACCGGATCCTCACGAACACGTTCATCAACTCGTACCGCAAGAAGCAGCGCGAACCCCAGCGTTCGGCGGCCGAGGAGATCGAGGACTGGCAGCTCGCGCGCGCCGAGTCGCACATGTCGACCGGGCTGCGCTCCGCCGAGTCGCAGGCGCTCGACCACCTGCCCGACTCGGACGTCAAGGAAGCGCTCCAGGCGATCCCCGAGGAGTTCCGCATCGCCGTCTATCTCGCGGACGTCGAGGGCTTTGCGTACAAGGAGATCGCCGACATCATGGGGACACCCATCGGTACGGTGATGTCCCGGCTGCACCGGGGCCGGCGTCAACTGCGCGGCATGCTGGAGGACTACGCGCGTGAGCGCGGTCTCGTCCCGGCCGGCGCGGGAGAACCGAACGAAGCGAAAGGCTCGGGTTCATGAGCTGCGGAGACGACCACGAGACGGACTGCTCCGAGGTTCTCGATCATCTCTACGAGTACCTCGACAGCGAGATGCCTCTCGGGGACCGGGACAAGTTCCGGGAACACTTCGACGAGTGCTCGCCGTGTCTGGAGAAGTACGGGCTCGAAGAGGCCGTGAAGAAGCTCGTCAAGCGGTGCTGCGGGCAGGACGACGTGCCGACCGACCTGCGCGCCAAGGTTCTCGGGCGGCTCGACCTGATCCGCTCGGGGCAGGTCGTCCCGGACCATGACGTCGCGGGTGCCCCTCAGGAGACCTGACACACCGCCTTTCACTCGAATGGGGTACTACCTCCAGTTACCCCTTCCGTCCCATCCGCCCGTCCCTAGGCTTCCCGTCCGTGGAGGCTATTGCGGGGCGGGCGCGGGTGTTTGTCGGGGCGGTCGTTCTGGTAGCCGTCGTGGTGTGCGCGCCCCTGCCCGGTAGGACGCCCTGGGCAGCCGTCGGGTTGCTCGCCCTCGTGCACGCCATCGGGGAACGGGCCGTCAAAGGGGCCTTCCACCCCGTGCTCCTCGCCGCCGTCTTCCTGCTGCCCCCGCCCGCCGCCGCCCTCGTGCCCCTGCCCGGTGCCCTGTGCGCGTCCGCCGGCCGGGTGCGCCGCGTCTGGCGGGGGGCCTCCGGGGCGGTCACCGTCTGGGCGGCCGGGTGGGTGCACTGGCGGCTCGGGGGCCGGGACGCCGTCGTCGCGCCGGAGTTCCCGTACGCCCTGGTGCCCGCTGCCGCCGCCGTGCTCGTCTACTGCCTCGTCCTGATCGTCCTCGACACCGGGGTGCGCGTCCTCGCCGGGGAGCCCGTGCGGCGGCCCGTGATCTGCCGGGCCCTCGCGCCGCTCGCCGTGCACGGGCTCGCCGGGCTGATGATGGCCGTGCTGTGGCGCAGCCCGTACGGGCCGGTCGCCGCGCTGCTCGTGCTGCTGCCGATGTGCGTGGCCTGGTGGGTGTTCGCCCAGGTGCACCGGGAGCGCGCCGCCCACAGCGCGACCATCCGCGCGCTCGTGCAGGCCGTCGACATCAAGGACGAGTACACGCGCGGGCACAGCGAACGCGTCGGGCAGGCGTCCGTGATGATCGCCCGGGAACTCGGCATGGACGAGGAGCGGGTGGAGCTGATCCGGTTCGCCGGGATCCTGCACGACGTGGGCAAACTCGGCGTCCCCACCCGGCTGCTGCGCAAGGACGGGCCCCTCACCCCCGAGGAGCGCCGCGTCATCGAACTGCACCCCGAGTACGGGCACGAGATCACCCGGGGCATCGCGTTCCTCGGCGAGGCCCGCTCCGCGATCCTCCACCACCACGAGCGGTTCGACGGGGGCGGCTACCCGTACGGCCTCGCCGGGTACGGGATCCCCGAGCCCGCCCGCATCGTCGCCGTCGCGGACGCCTTCGACGCGATGACCTCGACCCGGTCGTACAGCAGGGCACGCCCGGTGCCGGTCGCGATGGAGGAGCTGCGGCGGTGCGCGGGCGCGCAGTTCGACCCGCGGATGGTGGAGGCGCTGGGGAGGGCGCTGGACAGGTGGGGGTGGCATCCGGTGGTGAC
>NZ_LIRL01001095.1 GCF_001419795.1 Streptomyces niveiscabiei | reverse complement strand
CTTCTTCGACCTCGGCGGCCATTCACTCCTCGCGACCCGCCTCGCCTCCCGCGTCCGCGCGACCCTCGGCGTCGAACTCGACGTCCGGGCCCTGTTCGAGGCGCCCACCCCGGCCGCCCTCGCCGCCCGCCTCGACCGGGCCGGCGCCGCAAGGCCCGCGCTGACCAAGGCCGAACGGCCCCAGCGGGTACCACTGTCGTTCGCCCAGCGCCGCCTGTGGTTCCTGCACCGCATGGAGGGCCCGAGCGCCACCTACAACATGCCGCTCGCCCTGCGCCTCACCGGCCACCTCGACCGCGCGGCCCTGGAGGCCGCCCTCGGTGATGTGACGGGCCGTCACGAGAGCCTGCGGACGGTGTTCCCGGACGTCGGCGGCGTGCCCCACCAGCACATCCTGGCCGACGCCCGCCCCGCGCTGACCGTCCTCGACGCCGACGAGGAGCGGCTCCCCGCACTCCTCGCCGAGGCCGCCGCGCACGGCTTCGACCTCGCCGACGAACTGCCCCTGCGCGCCCACCTGTTCAGGCTCGACGCCGAGACGCACGTCCTGCTCGTCGTCGTCCACCACATCGCGGGCGACGGCTGGTCCATGGGCCCGCTCTCCCGCGACCTGGCGAGCGCGTACGCCGCCCGCTGCCGGGGCGAGGCGCCGGAATGGGCCGAACTCCCCGTCCAGTACGCCGACTACACGCTCTGGCAGCAGGAGCTGCTCGGCGAGGCCGACGACACGGACAGCCGCCTCGCCGGACAACTCGCCTACTGGAAGCAGGCGTTGGCGGGCATCCCGGACCGGACCCCGCTGCCCGCCGACCGGCCCCGGCCCGCCACCGCGTCCCAGCGCGGCGCCCAGCTCGCGCTGCACCTGGACGCCGAACTCCACGGCAGGCTGCGCGAGATGTGCGCCCAGCACGGCGCCAGCATGTTCATGGCGCTGCAAGCCGGCCTCGCCGCCCTCCTCACCCGGCTCGGCGCCGGCGAGGACGTGCCGGTCGGCAGCCCGGTCGCCGGGCGCACCGACGAGGCACTCGACGACCTGGTCGGGTTCTTCGTCAACACCCTCGTCCTGCGCACCGACACGTCCGGCGATCCGACGTTCGCCGAACTGCTGGGCCGGGTCAGGGAGACCGCGCTGTCGGCCTACGCCCACCAGGACGTGCCGTTCGAGCACCTCGTGGAGGTCGTCAACCCGGCCCGCTCCCTCGCCCACCACCCGCTGTTCCAGGTGATGCTGGCGCTCCAGAACGCCCCCACGGGCGAGTTCACGCTCCCCGGACTCACCCTCGGCCACGAATCCGTCCCGACCGGGACCGCCCGCTGCGACCTCACGTTCAGCCTCGCCGAGCGGTACACCGAGGACGGGCGGCCGGACGGGCTGGTCGGCGCGGTCGAGTACGCCACCGACCTGTTCGACCCCGAGACGGTCGGCGCACTCGTCAGCCGGTGGGCGCGGTTCCTCGACATCGCCGCCCACAACGCGGACATGACGATCAGTCAGGTCGACGTCCTGGACGACGAGGAACGCCGGCACCTCCTCGCCGTCGCGACCGGCGCCGAACTCGCCCCGGTCCGCCCCCTCACCGACCTGTTCGCCGGGCAGGTGCTGGCCACCCCCGACGCCGTCGCCGTCGAACAGGGCGGCACGGCCTGGTCGTACCGGCAGCTCGACGAGCGGGCGAACCGGCTCGCGCACGCCCTCGCCGGGCAGGGAGTCGGGGCGGAGACGGCCGTCGCCGTCCTCATGGAACGGTCGGCGGACCTCGTCGTCGCGCTCCTCGGGATCCTCAAGTCGGGCGGTACGTATGTCCCGTTGGACCCCGGGTTCCCGCCCGCGCGCGTCGACCTCGTCGTCCGGGAGACCGGCGCGGCGCTCGTCCTCACGGAGGACGTCCTCACCGCCCTGATCCAGGCCGAGGCCCGGACCGAGGCGCCCGAGGTGACGTGCCGGGCGGATCAGGCGGCGTACGTGATGTACACGTCCGGATCGACCGGGCGGCCCAAGGGAGTCGTCGTCACGCACGGCGACGTCGCCGGGCTCGCGCAGGCGCCCTGCTTCGCTGGGGACGCCCATCGGCGGGTGCTGCTGCACGCGCCGGTCGCGTTCGACGCCTCGACGTACGAACTGTGGGTGCCGCTGCTGAACGGCGGCACGGTCGTCGTCGCTCCTCAAGGCCGGTTGGACGTCCGGGAGTTGGGGCAGGCCATCGGTGACGGCCGGGTGACCGGGCTGTGGCTCACCGCCGGGCTGTTCCGGCTGCTCGCCGAGGAGGAGCCGGGGGCGCTGGCCGGGGTGCGGGAGGTGTGGACCGGCGGCGACGTCGTGTCCGCCGCCGCGGTCGCCCGCGTCATGGCGGCCTGCCCCGGCCTGCGGGTCGTCGACGGGTACGGCCCCACCGAGACGACCACCTTCGCCGCCCACCACGTCATGGACACGGAACCCGACCCGGCCCGCCCGGTCCCCCTCGGCCGCAAGCGGCTGTCGAGGACGTACGCCCGCATCCCGGCGAGGGGGCGGCCGAGGGGGACCGGGCGGGCCGGGTCGGGTTCCGTGTCCATGACGTGGTGGGCGGCGAAGGTGGTCGTCTCGGTGGGGCCGTACCCGTCGACGACCCGCAGGCCGGGGCAGGCCGCCATTACGCGGGCGACCGCGGCGGCGGACACG
>NZ_LIRL01001094.1 GCF_001419795.1 Streptomyces niveiscabiei | reverse complement strand
GCGGTGGCGGTGGCGGTGGCGTGAGCGTTCACGGGAACGTTCACGGGAGTGGGGGCGTGCGCTGTGCCGGGTTTCCGTGAGCGTTCCCCGGAGCGGTGCCGGGAGCGTTCCCGTGAACGTTCTCGTGAGCGGTGCCGTGAAGGTTCCCGTGAACGCTCCCGGGGCGCTGGCCGCTGCGCGCCAGGCCCCTGCCTCGGCCGCCGGGCGCGCTCTACGCTGGCCGCATGGACCCACTCGCAGGACTGCTGGAGGGCCCGCGTGCGCGGGGGGCCTTCCTCATCCGGGCCTGTTTCGATCCGCCGTGGAGTGTGCGGGTCGAGGACAGGGCGCCGCTCACCGTGATGCTCATGGTGCGCGGGGACGCGTGGGTCGTGCCGGACCAGGGGGAGCGGCTGCTGCTGCGCGCCGGGGATCTCGCGATCGTGCGGGGGCCCGGGCCGTACGTCTGCGCCGACGATCCCGGCACGCCCCCGCAGGCCCTCATCCTGCCGCGCGGCGTGTGCGCCCGCCCCGACGGGCAGCCCCTCAACGGGTCCATGGACCTCGGGGTCCGCAGCTGGGGGAACCGGCTCGACGGGGCCACGGTCGTCCTGATCGGCACGTATCTCATGCAGGGCGAGATCAGCAACCGGTTGCTGGACGTGTTGCCGCCGCTGCTCTCCCTCACCGCGCGGGAGTGGCCCAACCCCCTCACGCCGGTCCTCATGGACGAGATCGTCCGCGACGAACCCGGCCAGGAGGTCGTCCTCGACCGGCTCCTCGACCTGATCGTCATCAGCGCCCTGCGCACCTGGTTCTCCCGGCCCGAGGCCGAGGCGCCCACCTGGTACAAGGCCCTCGCCGACCCCGTCGTCGGCCGCGCCCTGCGCCTCCTCCAGGACGACCCGGCCCACCCTTGGACCCTCACGGCCCTCGCGACCAAGGCGGGCGTGTCCCGCGCGGGGCTGGCACGCCGGTTCACGGAACTCGTGGGGGAGCCGCCGATGACGTACCTCACGCACTGGCGCCTCGCCCTCGCCGCCGACCTCCTGCGCGACACCGGCGACACCATCGCCTCGATCGCCCGCAAGGTCGGGTACGGGAGCGCGTTCACGCTGTCCAGCGCGTTCAAGCGGGTGTACGGGGTGAGTCCGCAGGAGCATCGGGGGAGGGCGTAGCGTTGGGGGCGTGTACCAGGAACGCCCGTCCCTTCTGGCCGGCGCGGTGGTGTGGACGAACACGCCATCGGGGGCGGGGGTGTTGGGTGCGGGTGCGGTGTTGCCCGATGGCTGTATGGACCTGTTGTGGACGGAGGGGCGGCTCCTCGTCGCCGGTCCGGATACGCACGCGTACGTCCCTGGAGGGCCGAGCGCTGTGTGGGCGGGTGTCCGCTTCTATCCCGGCACCGCGCCCGCCCTGTTGGGGGTCCCCGCGCATGAACTCCGGGACCGGCGCGTCGAGTTGGCGGATCTGTGGCCGGCGTCGGAGGTGCGGAGGCTGGCCGCGCGGGTCGCGTCGGCGCCGGACCCGGCGACGGGGTTGGAGGAACTGGCCCTGGAACGCGCCGCGCCTCCCGACGAGTTGCTGTCACATCTGGTCAAGGCCCTCGACGCGGGCCGCCCGGTCGCGGCGACGGCTGACGAACTCGGCATCGGAGCACGCCAGTTGCATCGCCGCGCGCTGTGGGCTTTCGGGTACGGCCCCAAGACGCTGGCCCGAATCCTGCGGCTGCAAAGGGCGTTGGGGTTGCTGCGGGGCGGGGTGCCCCCGGCGGAGACGGCGGCGCGGGCGGGGTACGCGGATCAGGCGCACCTGTCGCGCGAGGTACGGGAGTTGACGGGGGCGACTCCGACGCGCCTGATGATGCGAGCGGCGGATGAACGACGCCCTTAGGGGGCGGGGCTGTATCGATGTGCGGCCACCGCCGTGTGAGCGCGACCGGCGACGAGGCAGCCGCACCCGCCCGGCAACCTCGATCGGCGCCCCGTATCCGTACCGAGCATGCGGTGCGCCGTACCGCGCACGGCCCTCAGCTCAACGGCGCGAACAGATCCACCCCGTTGCCGTCCGGGTCGTGCACCACCGCGTACCGCTGCCCCCACACCGCGTCCCACGGCTTCATCTCCCCGTGATGCCCAGCGGCGATCAACTCCTCGTACACGGCGTCGACTTCACCGGGCCCGTCGCACAGCAGCGCCAGTGACGCCCGCCCACCCGGGCCCGGCGTCTCGAAGGTGGGGGAGAAGGAGCGCACCATCTCCTCCGTGTCGAGCATGAGCCGCAGCCCGCCGGGCAGCGCGGCCTCGGTGTGCCCCTCCCGCTCGGCCCCTTCGGGGAAGACGAACCCGAGGCGGCGGTAGAAGGCGACGGACGCGGACATGTCGTGGACGAGGAGGCCGATGGCGTCGAATCGTGGAGTCATGGGGACACCGTAGGCGCGCGGGAAGACGCCGGTCTTGAAGAAAACGGACGTCCTCCGGAAACCGTTTGCACAACGTCCGCCCCTGCCGCGAGGGTGTCCCGATGACCTCCCCGCGCCTCGACCTCCTCCGCTGGCAGACCGATCTGACCTGGTCCCTCTTCACGTACCACCTGGACCTCCTGCGACCGGACGACCACCTCTGGGAACCGGCGGACACCTGCTGGACGCTCCACCCGGACGGGGCGGGCGGCTGGACGCCGGACTGGGCGGAGACCGAACCCGACCCGGTGCCGGTCCCGACGGTCGCGTGGGTGAGCTGGCACCTCGGCTGGTGGCTGGGCACGACGACGGACCACGCGCTGGGCCGAACTCCCCGGAAAAGGGAGGACGTTGCGTGGCCGGGCCCGGGCGGACCGGCGGTCGCCTGGCTGCGCGGGCTGTACGAGGAGTGGACGGCGGCCGTGGCGACCCTCACGGACGCCGACCTCGACCGCCCCTCCGCGTACCCCTGGCCGGAGGGCGCGGGCCTCACTCTGGCCCACCAGCTCGCCTGGGTGAACGCCGAGTTGATGAAGAACGTCGCGGAGATCGGCCAACTCCGCCTGATCCGCGCGGTCAGTCGAACGTGACGGTCCCGTTGGGCGTGTCCAGCGTGAACGACATGCCCAACGGCCCCTCGGAGACGGGGAGTTCGACGTCGAGCGCGGCGAGGGAGGAGCGCACCGCAGACGGGTCGGGAGCCGTCGCCGACAGCGACACCAGCGGCGTGACCGGCAGCCCCGACGCGGTCGGATGCGGAGAGGACCCCCAGTCGATGAGGAACGGCACGAGCCCGGAGGACCCGTCCGTCAGCCGCCATTCGAGCAGCGCCCCGTCAGGACGGCGCCGGCTCATCGCCCGCACCTCGCCGGGGTCGTACCCGCGCGCCCGCGCGGCCGTCACCGCGAGGTCGATGTCCGGCGGGGCGATCGCCCACGTCAGCGTGGTGGGCCGGGACAGCCGATCCACCCCGAACGGCCGCGCCCCCCGATGCGCGGACTGCTCCGGATCGGGCCCGATGATCTCCAGATACGCCCCACCCCCCAGCCCCACGAGATGATTACGCGTACCGAGCCCGACATGCACCCCACCCGGCGCCGGCACGACCCCCGTCCGCCGGGCGAAGTCATCGACGGTAGCGGCCAGTTCGGGCGTCGCGAGCACGAGATGGTCGAGCCGTGCGGGAATCGTGTTCATCCCGCACGAGCCTACGCGCAACCCCTTCACAACAGGACCCACGAAACGGAACGGGCTTGGGCCCGAATCAGCGGCCCGGACCGGACGGGAAGCCGCCTTCACCGTTGCCTGCCCGCCTGCCCGCCTG
>NZ_LIRL01001093.1 GCF_001419795.1 Streptomyces niveiscabiei | reverse complement strand
GTCCTCGCTGCTGCGGGCCGGCGTCGTCCCCGCCCTGCGCGCGGCGGGCGGGCTGCGGGCCGTACGCCTGATCAGCCCCGGGGAGCGGCCCCACCGGGCCCACGCGGCGCGGTTCACGCCCGCCGACGGGGACGGGGAGACCCTCGTCGTCGTCGACCAGTTCGAGGAACTGTTCACGCTGTGCACCGACCCCGGCGAGCGGGAGCGGTTCGTGCGGGCGCTCGTGGGATGCGGGCCCCGGGTGCGGATCGTCCTCGCCGTACGGGCGGACTTCTACGACCGGCTCGCCGCCCACCCCGTGCTCTCGGGGGTGCTGCGCGACGGGGGCCTGCTCGTCGGGCCCATGAGCGCGGGGGAGTTGAGGGAGGCCGTCGTGCGGCCCGCCGCCGCTGCCGGGCTGCTGGTCGAGCGGACGCTGACCTCCCGGATCGTCGCCGACGTCGACGGACGGCCGGGGGCGCTGCCCCTCCTGTCCCACGCCCTGCTGGAGACCTGGCGCAGACGCCGGGGCCGGACCCTGGACGAGGCCGCCTACGACGCGGCGGGCGGACTGCGCGGCGCGCTCGCGCAGAGTGCCGAGCACGCCTACCAGGAGCTGACACCGGACCAGGCACAGCGGGCGCGGCAGGTGCTGCTGCGGCTGATCACCCCCGGCGAAGGGGCCCGGGACACACGCCGGCCCGCCGCCCGTACGGAGCTGCCCGCCAGGTCGGACGACGTCGTCGACCTGCTGGCGCGGGCCCGGCTGATCACGCTGGACGAAGACACCGTCGACCTCGCGCACGAGGCCCTGATCACCGCCTGGCCCCGGCTGTGGGCCTGGGTGGACGCCGAACGCGAGCACCTGCGGGTGCACCGCAGGCTCACCGAGGCCGCGCAGACCTGGGCCCAGCTCGACCGGGACCCGGGCAGCCTGTACCGCGGGGCGCGCCTGTCGACGGCCCAGGACAGCCTGGGCACCGGCGACGCGCTGACCCCCCTGGAGCGGGAGTTCCTCGACGCGTCCGGCGCCGCCCGGGAACAGGAGGCCGCCGCGCGCAGACGGGCCACCCGGCGACTGCGCGGCCTGGTCGGGGCGCTGTCGGTGCTGCTGGTGCTCACGCTCGCCGCCGCCGGGTTCGCCTACGGGCAGCGGCAGAGCAGACAGGAGGAGCAGCGCCGGGCGCTGTCGCGTCAACTCGCCGCCAAAGCCGTCGCGGCGCGCGACACCGACGCGGACCTCGCGGACCTGCTCGCCGCCCACGCCTACCGCGTCGCCGACACGGCGGAGGCCGTCGCCGCCCTGCACGCCGGAGCCGCGAACCCCCTCCAGTACCGGCTGGCCACTGAGCGCCCAGTGTCCTCGGTGACCTACGCCGACACCACCGTCGTCGTCGCCGACCGGTACGGGGCGACGACCGACTGGTACGCCGGCAAGGCCACCGCCCGCTACCCGGGCGACACGGCGGAGGGGACACGGACCGAGTTCACCGAGTACGGCGGCATCGTCGCCGTGTTCGACGGCGAGACCCGGGCCCGGCTCGTCGACACCGCCAGCGGCGCCGTACGCCAGACCGTCACCGCCGAGGACAGCGACGCGACCCTCGTCCTGCGCCCCGAGGGCGGGATGCTCGCCGTCGGACGGGACGGCCGGGTCGCCGACGCCGTCACCGGCCGCCCCCTGGCCGCCCTCCCGGGCCGGGTGGCCGACCCGGCGGCCGTCGTCAGCCCGGACGACCGGCTGCTCGCCGTCGGCGACCAGGGCCGCGACGCCCCCGTCCACGTCGTGGACCTCACCACCGGCCGCACCGTCGCCACCCTCGCCCCGCACCGGCCGCCGATGGCGCTGCGCCTGCTGTTCAGCCCCGACGGGCAGCGGCTCGCCGTGAGCGGCGGCGACGGGACGGTACGGCTGTGGGACATTGCCACGCGCACCGCGCAGGACCTCGCCGGGACACTCGGCGACGTCGCGGGCGCCATGGCGTTCAGCCCCGACGGGCACGCCCTGGTCACCGCCGAGGACACCGACGTACGCCAGTGGGACACGGACACCGGGCACCTCATCGCCTCGTACGCCGGGCACACCGACCCCGTCACCTCGGTCGCCTTCGGGCCCGGCGGCCGGACCTTCGCCAGCGGCGACGACGGCGGCATCACCCGGGTGTGGGCGGCGGCTGCCGACCCGCCCTGGCAGGTGCTGGAGCGGCCCGGGCCGCAGATCCGGGGGCTGGCCTTCGGACCCGACGGGCGCCGGATCGCCACGGTCGCGGCGGACGGCGGGGACAGCGTCGCCGGGGGCGACGAGAACGCCAGGGACGACGGGGACACGGCGCGCGGCCGGAGCGGCCCGCCCCTGGTGAGGGTGTGGGACGCCCACACCTCCGCCGTCACCGGAACGCTGCACGGGCGGGCCGCGCCGGTCGGCACGTACTCCGTCGCCCTCGGCCCGGACGGCCGCACCCTNNTGCGCGACGCCGCGACCCTGCGCGTCACCCACGACCTGACCGGCGTCGCCGGAGTCGTCGCCCCCGCCGTGTTCAGCCCCGACGGGCACCTCGTCGTCGCGGCCACCGCCTCGACCGTCGAGGTGTGGGACGCGCGCACCGGCACACACCTGCGACGCATCGACACCGCCGACCCCAAGACCGGCTCCCCGACCCTCGCCGTCAGCGCCGACGGCCGCCGCCTCGCCGTCGGCTACGGCCGCAGCGCACAACTCTGGAACCTGACGACCGGGGACCTCACCCACGCGCTCGGCACCGGCCAGAGCGGCCGTACCCTCGTCGCCTTCACCCCCGACGGCCGCGCCCTCGCCACCGGCAACGCGGACGGCGAAGTCCTCCTCTGGGACGCCGAGTCGGGGCGCGCCCTGCGCCACTTCCCCCGCACCGCGGGCCTGTCCGCCCTCGCGATCAGCCCCGACGGAGACGCCCTCGCCACCGTCGGCACCGACCGCGTCGTCCGCCTCTGGGACACCGCCGTGGGCCAGCTCCGCACCGAACTCCCGGCCCACGGCGGTGTCCCAGAG
>NZ_LIRL01001092.1 GCF_001419795.1 Streptomyces niveiscabiei | reverse complement strand
GTAGGACTTGTCGCCCTCGGCATCCTCTGGCTCGCCGCCGAGGGCGACAAGTCCTACATCTACGACGTGGAGGTCGCTGAGGAGTTCCGGGGGCGGGGATACGGCCGCACCCTGATGCACCTCGCGGAAACGAGGGCGATCGCGGCGGGCAAGGCCCTGATCGGCCTCAACGTGTTCGCCGGGAACGACCCGGCGGAGCGGCTGTACGAGTCGCTGGGGTACGAGGTGGTGGGGCACGGCATGTACAAGGTGCTCTGACCCCGGGGCCGCCTTACGCGCCGGGCGCGGCCAGCAGCCGGTCGGCGATCTCCTCGATGCGCTCCCGGAGCCCCTCCTGGCTCTTGCCGCCGTCGAGACGCTCGCCGTCGACGACGTACGTCGGGGTGCCGGTGACGCCGATCGCCTTGCCCTCGGCCTGGTCCGCGTCCACGATCAGGATGTGCCGGCCGTCGATGAGCGCCGTGTCGAACTCCTCGGCGTCCAGCCCGAGTTCACGCGCCGTATCGACGAGGAAAGCCTCCCCGCGCCGGTCCAGCTCCTCGACCCGCCCGAGCACCGCCTCGACGTAGGCCCACCCCTGCCCCTGCTCCACCGCCTCCTCCGCGGCCTGCGCCTCCGAAGCGGGCGCGTCGCCGCCGCGGATCAGGTCCTCCGCGAACGCCGAGTCCACGAGGACCGCGTCCCGGGGGGCTATGGAGGTGAGGCGGGAGGCGAGGTTGACGGTCGTACCGAAGACGTCGCCCATCCGGGTGGTGACCGTGCCGAAGGCCATGCCGACGCGGAGCTCCGGCATCGTCTCGTCGTTCGCCATCGTCTCGATGAGGCGCAGGCCGATCTCCGCGGCCGTACCGGCGTCGTCCGCCGCGTACAGGACCTCGTCGCCCAGCGTCTTGATCAGCCGGCCGCCGTGCGCGGCGACCAGGTCGGCGGCCGTCGTCTCGAACGCCTCGACCAGTTCGCCGAGTTCCTCCTCCTCCATGCGGCGGGTCAGCCGCGTGAACCCGACGAGGTCGGCGAAGCCGACGGCCAGCCGCCGGTCCACCATCTCCTCGTCGTCCGCCGTCTGCACGACCCGGCCCGCCGACGCGGCGAGCTGGCGGCGCCAGACGTACACGAGGAACTCCTCCAGCTCGGGCAGGAGCAGCTCGACGATCGGGTACGTGACCTCCGTGCGGGTCATGCCCGGCTCCGGGGGCTCGGTCAGGCCCTCCAGGAACGAGTCGATCTGCCACTCCGCCAGCCGGGCGGTCGTCTGGCCCGTCGAACGGGCCACCTGTACGGCCATCGCCTCGCTCAGCAGGCCCGCCTCCACGAGGCCCGCGAGGCGGCGCAGGGCCAGGACGTCCGCCTCCGTCAGCGCCCTCGCCTGGCCGATGTCCGCGAAGCCCATCGCGCGCCAGAACCTCGACGCCAGTTCCATCGACACGCCCGCGCTGCGGGCCGCCTGGAACGGGGTGTAACGGCGCTCCGCACCCAGGATCAGGCCCTCCAGGCGCAGCGCGAGGGGGTCCTCGCCGGGGTCGGCAGCGTCCTCGCCCACGTCGGGGCCGGTGTCGTCGACGGTCACGCCTGCTGCCTTTCCGGTCTGCCACGGTCAGGTATCGACCGGGGTCAACTTTACGGCAGATGTGCGGTAGCTCACGCTGGGAAGGGGAACCGGGCGCATCAGCACCGTGGGGGTTTCTGTCGTCGTGCGGCTTTCCCACCATCGTGGTTGCTCGCGCAGTTCCCCGCGCCCCTAAAAGACATGCACCCACGCCAGCCCAGAGAGCCCCCCTACCTCTACTCCGGCCTCAAATGCACGATGTCCCCCGCCCCCACCGGCTCCCTCACCCCGTCCTCCGTCGCCAGGACCAGGCGGCCGTCTCCGTCCACCGCCACTGCCTCCCCCACGACCGACCGGTCACCCGGCAACTCCGCCCGCACCGTCCTGCCCAGCGTCGCGCAGCCCGCCGCGTACGTTTCCTGGAGGCCGCTCGTCATGGGGTCGCCCTCCGCGTCGCGCCACTTGCCGTACCAGTCCTCCAGGGAGCGGAGGACGGCCCGAAGCAGTGGGTCGCGGTCCGTGCTCACCGCTCCGGCCAGGGCCAGGGAGCCCGCCTGGGGTACGGGGAGTTCGTCAACCTTGAGGGTGACGTTGATGCCTACGCCGATGACCACCGCGTCCGCGCCCGCGCGCTCCGCGAGGATGCCTCCCGCCTTGCGTTCCTCGCCCGCGATCTTTACCAGGAGGTCGTTGGGCCATTTCAGGGACGTGTCCACCCCCGCCGACCGCGACAGCCCTGTCGCGACCGCCACGCCGGTCAGGAGGGGGAGCCAGCCCCAGCGGTGGACCGGTACCTGAGAGGGACGCAGGAGGACGGAGAAGAAGAGGCCCGAGCGCGGCGGAGCCGTCCAGCGGCGGTCCAGGCGGCCCCGCGCCGCGGTCTGTTCCTCGGCGACGAGGACCGTGCCCTCGGGGGTCGTGTCGGCCGCGGAGGCGAGGTCCGTGTTCGTGGAGCCCGTCTGCCGGGCCACCCGCACCTCGCGCCACAGACTCCCCTCGCGGATCAGGCCCCGGCGGAGCGCTGTCGCGTTCAGCGGGGGGCGTTCGAGGTCGGACCAGGGGCTCGGGTCTGCGGCGTCGCGGGGTGTCATACCACCCACCCTAGGTGTGGCCAACGCCGCACTGCTGACCCGTAGGCGCACCACTACTCTACGAACGAGTAACCGTCCCCCTCTTGAGCAGGCAGGGAGCCGCATCCCGATGTCCGAGCCGGAAACGCGTCACGAGATCGACATCCACACGACCGCGGGGAAGCTCGCGGATCTCCAGCGCCGGGTAGAGGAGGCGACGCACGCCGGGTCGGAGCGGGCTGTCGAGAAGCAGCACGCGAAGGGCAAGCTGACGGCCCGTGAGCGGATCGAACTCCTGCTGGACGAGGGCTCGTTCGTCGAGCTGGACGAGTTCGCCCGGCACCGCTCGACCAACTTCGGCCTGGAGCAGAACCGGCCGTACGGCGACGGGGTCGTCACCGGGTACGGCACGGTCGACGGCCGTCCGGTCGCCGTGTTCTCGCAGGACTTCACCGTGTTCGGCGGCGCGCTCGGCGAGACGTACGGCCAGAAGATCGTGAAGGTCATGGACTTCGCGCTGAAGACGGGCTGCCCGGTGATCGGGATCAACGACTCGGGCGGCGCGCGGATCCAGGAGGGGGTCGCCTCGCTGGGGGCGTACGGGGAGATCTTCCGGCGTAATACCCATGCCTCCGGGGTCATCCCCCAGATCAGCCTGGTCGTCGGCCCGTGCGCGGGTGGAGCGGTCTACTCGCCGGCGATCACCGACTTCACGGTGATGGTCGACCAGACCTCGCACATGTTCATCACGGGCCCGGACGTCATCAAGACGGTGACCGGCGAGGACGTCGGCTTCGAGGAGCTGGGCGGCGCGCGGACGCACAACTCCGTCTCCGGCGTGGCCCATCACATGGCCGGGGACGAGAAGGACGCGGTCGAGTACGTCAAGCAGCTGCTGTCGTACCTGCCGTCCAACAACCTCTCCGAGGCGCCGGTCTTCCCCGAGGAGGCCGATCTCGCCGTCACCGACGAGGATGTGGAGCTCGACACTCTCGTCCCGGACTCCGCGAACCAGCCGTACGACATGCACACGGTCGTCGAACACGTCCTGGACGACGCGGAGTTCTTCGAGACGCAACCGCTGTACGCGCCCAACATCCTCACCGGGTTCGGGCGGGTGGAGGGTCAGCCGGTCGGGATCGTCGCCAACCAGCCGATGCAGTACGCCGGTTGCCTGGACATCAAGGCGAGCGAGAAGGCCGCGCGGTTCGTGCGGACCTGCGACGCGTTCAACATCCCGGTCCTCACCTTCGTCGACGTCCCCGGTTTCCTGCCGGGCGTCGACCAGGAGCACGACGGCATCATCCGCCGGGGCGCCAAGCTGATCTACGCGTACGCGGAGGCGACGGTCCCCCTCATCACCGTCATCACCCGCAAGGCGTACGGCGGCGCGTACGACGTGATGGGGTCCAAGCACCTCGGCGCCGACCTCAACCTCGCCTGGCCGACCGCGCAGATCGCCGTCATGGGCGCGCAGGGCGCCGTCAACATCCTGCACCGGCGCACGATCGCCGAAGCGGAGGCCAAGGGTGAGGACGTCGAGGCGGTGCGCGCCCGCCTCATCCAGGAGTACGAGGACACCCTCCTCAACCCGTACATCGCCGCCGAGCGCGGGTACATCGACGCGGTGGTCATGCCCTCGGACACGCGGCGGCACGTCGTACGCGGGCTGCGGCAGCTGCGGACGAAGCGGGAGTCGCTGCCCCCGAAGAAGCACGGCAACATCCCCCTCTAAGGAGCCGCTGTGAACATCAAGGTCGTACGGGGGAACCCGACGCCGGAGGAGTTGGCCGCCGCACTCGCGGTGGTGAGGGCGAGGGCGTCGGTGGCTCCTGAGG
>NZ_LIRL01001091.1 GCF_001419795.1 Streptomyces niveiscabiei | reverse complement strand
CTCCCGCAGCAATCCCCCGAGCGGCTCCACCCCGCCCGCCGCCCGCACCTGCGTCATCACCGGTGCGATCCGCTCCAACAGATAACCCCCGCGCCGGAGTTGATGCACCAGCCGCGCATCCCGCACCGCGCCCGCGTCGTACACCCGATACCCGGTCGCCGCATCCCGCACGGGCCGCACCAGCCCGGCGCGCTCCCACTTCCGCAACGTCGCCGGCCGCACCCCCAGCCGCGCGGCGAGCGGCCCGATGAACACCCCGCCGGCCTCGTCGACCGGCGTGAGATCGCCGAGCGCCCCCTCCACGGCCTCCAGCGTGCGCCGGTCGTCGAGCAGCTGCGCATGACTGCCGTCGACGATCCGCAACGCCCCGTCGATGTCTCCCGCGTTCACGGCCCGCATGATCGCCGAGGCCGTCGCATGCCCGTGCCCCGGCACCAGCGCGAGAAACGCCGCCAACGCCCGCGCGTGCACGGCCGTATAGACCCGGTACCCGTGAACCGTCCGCTCGGCGGCGGGAAGGATGCCGTCCGCCTCGTAATTGCGCACGGCCTGCGGGGAGATCCCGTGCCCCCGCGCCAGATCGACCGGCCGCAGCTTCCTACCTGTTTGAAGGTTACGTCCCATATCCCCGCCGAGATCCAGCAAAAGTCTCCACCGAAGGTTCAAAGATACCGTTGACGGCATGGTCACCGACATCAAGGACACCGCCCGTCCCGTCGAGGCGCGAGCCATCCTCGACCTCCTCCCCGCCCGCCCGAGACTCCTCGCCCTCGGTGAACCCACCCACGGCGAGAACACCCTCCTCGACCTCCGCAACGACGTCTTCCGCGAGCTCGCCGAACACGAGGGCTACCGCACCATCGCCATCGAGAGCGACTGCCTGAAAGCCCTCCTCGTCGACGACTACGTCACCACCGGCACCGGCACCCTCGACGACGTCATGACCCACGGCTTCAGCCACGACTGGGGAGCCCACCGCGCCAACCGCGACCTCGTACGCTGGATGCGCGCCCACAACGCGACCCGCCCCGCCGCCGAACACGTACGCTTCGCCGGTTTCGACGGCCCCTTCGAGGTCACCCACGCGGAAAGCCCCCGCGAGGCCCTCACCGCCCTCCACGCCCACCTCGCCCTGGACACCGGCGACCTCGACCGCCTCCTCGGCCCC
>NZ_LIRL01001090.1 GCF_001419795.1 Streptomyces niveiscabiei | reverse complement strand
AACCGGGACGCCGATCCGCTGCTCGCCGAGTACCCGATTCCTTACGCGCTCTCCGTCGGTACCGTCCGCACCGGTGACTGGGCCAGCAGCGTGCCCGATCTCCTCGTCGCCGAGGGGCGGTTGGGGGTGCGGCTCGGGGAGGACCCCGCGTCGGCGCGCGCCGCGTTCGAGGCCCGCGTCGCTCAAGTCTGCGCCCAGGACGCGTGGTTGAGGGACCATCCGGTGGAAGTCACCTGGCCCGGAGGGCAGTTCGCCAGCGGGCGGCTCCCCGCCGGGCACCGGCTCCTGGGCCTCGTCCAGCGCGCCCACGCCGACGCGAACGGGGGTGCCGTACCCCGTGAGCGCGGGGCGACGTACGGGAGCGACCTGCGCCACTACGCCGGTGCCGGCATCCCCACGCTCCAGTTCGGGCCCGGGGACATCGGCGTCGCCCACAGCGCGCGGGAGGCCGTGTCGGTGCCGGAGACGGTGGGGGTGGCCCGGACACTGGCGCTGGCCGTGCTGCGGGAGCTGGGGACGGTGTGAGGGGCGGCGGGCAGTACCCCCGTGCCCGTAACCGCCTGTACGCGGCGCGTAGTACCCCCGTACCCGTACCCGCCCGTACGCGGCGCGCAGTACCCCATACCGTAAGCCGCCGGTCGTACCCGGGTAGTACCCCGGAGCCACCCGCCCCCGAGACCTCGCCTAGTACGCCGCGGTCGACCCCATCGTCTGCGTACTCGTACCCGTACCCCCGGCCGACGTCCCCGCCGTGGTCCCCTTGCTCTCCGTCATGAACGCCTTCCAGCCGCCCGCCGGGGCCTGGCCGACGTCCAGGGTGCGGAGCTTCGCCAGGACCTCCGGCTTCTGGACGTCGATCCAGTCGGTGAACTGGCGGAAGGAGACCATGCGGACGTCGGCGCCCTTCTCCTTCTCGGCGGCGATGTGCTTGAAGGCGGCCTCGACGGAGTCCATGTAGATGCCGCCGTTCCACTGTTCGAAGTGGTTGCCGATGAAGAAGGGGGCGCGGTTGGTGGTGTACGCGCGCTGGAAGCCCGCGATGTACGCGCCCGCGGACTGCTTGCGCCAGCCCGGGTAGTTGTGGGCCGGGGCCTTCGTGGAGTTGAGGGACTGGTTGGCCATCATGTTGTAGTCCATGGACAGGACCTCGAACTTGCGGCCGGGGAAAGGTATCGCCTGGAGCGGGAAGTCCCAGATGCCGTGTCGTTTCTTCGGCCAGACCTGACGGCCACCCGGCGAGGACGCGTCGTAGCGCCAGCCCAGCTCACGGGCGGTCGGCAGGAGGTTGTCCTGCCCGAGGAGGCACGGCGTACGGGCGCCGACCAGCTCCTTGTCGTAGTCGAAGGGCAGCGACGGCAGGTCGGTCCACCCCGTGTTCGTCCGCCACTCCTTGACGAACGCCTTCGCCTGGTCGATCTCGCTGCGCCACTGCTTGGCCGTCCACCACTTCACCGAGCCGTGCGACTCACCGCAGAAGTGCCCGTTGAAGTGGGTGCCTATCTCGTGCCCCTCCAGCCAGGCGCGGCGCACGTTCGTGAGGGTCGCCTTGACGTGGTCGTCGGAGAGGTAGCCGATGTCGGAGGCGCCGCGCCGGTTGTTCGGCGGCTCGTACATCCGCTTCTTGCCCTCCGGCAGCAGGTAGAGCCCGGAGAGGAAGAACGTCATCGACGCGCCGTGTTCCTTGGCGAGGTCGAGGAAGCGGGGGAAGAGGCCGTTGCCGACCTCGCCCGCGCCGTCCCAGGAGAAGATCACGAACTGCGGCGGCTCCTCGCCCGCCTCCAGCGGCACGGGCTTGTCCGGCTGGTGCGGCTGCTTGCCGGTGAACGACGTCGAGCCGTCCCCGATCGGCCGCGCCGGCGCGCTGGGACTGGCGCTGCCCTTCGGGGAGCCGCTCGCGGAGGGGCCGCCGTCCCCGGAGTCCGATCCGGAGGACGAGCCGCAGCCGGTCAGTCCCGCAGCCGCGGCGGCGCCCGCACCGAGTCCGAGGGCTCCCCGTCGGGTGAGATTGCGCATGGAGCTGTCCCGTTCGTCGCATGGTCTCTGGTGGGTCACTCATTCAGAGGACGTATCGAACGACGAGGTTCCCGGAGAAGTTCCGGGTTTGGTAACAGGAGCAACCTTTTTCGGCCGCCGCCTCAAGAGGAGACAAGAGGCGACAGCCGTTACAGCAAGATCCTTACGCGCCGAACGCCTTGTCCTTACCCTTCACCGGCTTCGCACCCGCACGCAGATGCGCGGGCACGAGGTCGATCGCGGGCTCGGAGTACCCGACGGAGACGATGCGGTCCCCCTCGTACGTGAAGGTCGTCAGCGAGGCGAGTGTGCACTGCCGCTTGCGCGGGTCGTGCCACAGGCGGCGGCGCTCGACGTACGACCGCACGATCCAGATCGGCAGCTGGTGGCTGACCAGCACCGCTTCGTGACCGCGCGCCTGGTCGCGGGCCGCGTCCAGCGCGCCCTTCATCCGCACGACCTGGTCGACGTACGGCTCTCCCCAGGACGGCTTGAACGGATTGACGAGATGCGGCCAGTTGCCCGGTTTCCGCAGTGCGCCGTCGCCGACGCCGAACGTCTTGCCCTGGAAGAAGTTCCCCGCCTCGATCAGCCGCGCGTCGGACGCGAGGTCCAGGCCGTGCGCCTTCGCGATCGGGGTCGCCGTCTCCTGCGCGCGCTCCAGCGGGGAGGCGACGACGTACGTGACGTCCCGGTTCGCGAGGTGCTCGGCGACCCGGTCGGCCATCTGCCGTCCCAGCTCGGAGAGGTGGTAGCCGGGCAGACGGCCGTACAGGATGCCGTCCGGGTTGTGCACCTCGCCGTGCCGCATCAGGTGGACGACGGTGAGTTCCTTGGCTGTGCTCATGCTGCCGTGGCCTCCGCGGCTGCTCTGGCCGCCGCCGGGAGGGCGTCGGCGATCTTCTGTACGGCACGGTCGTCGTGCGCCGTCGACACGAACCACGACTCGAACGACGACGGCGGCAGGTAGACGCCGTTCGCCAGGAGGGAGTGGAAGAACGCGGTGAACCGGTACGACTCCTGCGCCTTCGCGTCGTCGTAGGTGCGCACCGGACGGTCGGTGAAGAACACCGAGAACATGTTGGAGGCGCTCTGCACGGTGTGCGCGACGCCCTCCTTCGTCAGGGCCTGCGAGACCAGCGCCTGGATCTGCTCCGACACGGCGCCGAGCCGGTCGTACGCCGCGTCGTCCAGCAGCCGCAGCTGCGCGAGGCCCGCGGCCGTCGCGACCGGGTTCCCCGAGAGGGTGCCCGCCTGGTAGACGGGGCCGGCGGGGGCCAGGTGCGCCATGACGTCCGCCCGGCCGCCGAACGCCGCCGCCGGGAAGCCGCCGCCCATCACCTTGCCGAAGGTCATCAGGTCCGGTACGACGCCGTCGACGCCGAACCAGCCCGCCCGGCTCGTACGGAACCCCGTCATCACCTCGTCCGAGATGTACAGCGCGCCGTTCGCCGAACACAGGTCCTTCAGGCCCTGGTTGAAGCCCGGCAGCGGCGGTACGACGCCCATGTTGCCCGGCGACGCCTCCGTGATCACGCACGCGATCTCGTCCGGGTGCAGGCGGAACGCCTCGCGTACGGCGTCGAGGTCGTTGTAGGGGAGGACGATCGTGTCGCCGGCCTGCGCGCCCGTCACGCCCGGGGTGTCCGGGAGCGCGAACGTCGCGACGCCCGAGCCGGCCGCCGCGAGCAGGGCGTCCACGTGGCCGTGGTAGCAGCCCGCGAACTTCACGACCTTCGCGCGGCGGGTGAAGCCGCGGGCCAGGCGGATCGCGGACATCGTCGCCTCGGTGCCGCTGGAGACGAGACGGACCTGCTCCAGCGGGGCGACGCGCGCCGTCATCTCCTCGGCGAGGGCCACCTCTCCCTCGCCGGGGGTGCCGAAGGAGGTGCCCCGCGCGACGGCTTCCTGTACGGCGGCGATGACCTCCGGGTGGGAGTGGCCCAGGATCATCGGGCCCCAGGAGCAGACCAGGTCCACGTACTCGCGGCCGTCCGCGTCCGTGAGGTACGGGCCGGTGCCGGAGACCATGAAACGGGGGGTGCCGCCGACGGCCCTGAAGGCCCGCACCGGGGAGTTCACGCCGCCCGGCGTGACGGCGGAGGCGCGGTCGAAGAGGGCCTCGGAGGCGGGGGCGTCGAAGGGGTAGGGGTGTTCGGTCATGGCCTGGGGCTTCTCCGGCT
>NZ_LIRL01000109.1 GCF_001419795.1 Streptomyces niveiscabiei | reverse complement strand
GGGGGGAGAGGTGGGAAGAGTCAGCCCGAGGGCCAGCAGCAGGGCGAGGGGGAGTCGCCTGCGTAGCGCATGGGTGAATGAATCCATCGGCGCATGGTAGTGAGAATGAATGGATCATTCAATGGGGGCGCGCTGGGCAAGGGGGTGAACGAGCCCTTGTCCGAGTTACTTAAGTTACGCAAGTAATGGGTATGCTGGGCCCATGCCCCCAACACCACCCTCCGGACAGGTCACGGAGATCGAGCGCCAGTTCAACCGCCTCACGCTCCACTCGGGGCGCATGCGCCGACACGAACAGCTCATGGCCGCGAGCGGTCTCACGCTGGACCGTGCCGCCGCCGCCATCCTCCGCCACCTCTCCACCGACCCGTCCCCCCAGCGCCCCGGCGTCGTCGCCGCCCGCCTCTCCGTGGAGGCGTCACACGTCACCCGCCAGCTCACCCAGCTCGAAAAAGCCGGCTACCTCATCCGCACCCCCGACCCCGACGACCGCCGCGCCCAACGCGTCCACCTCACACCCGCCGGCCTCTCCGCCGCCCAACGCCTCCGCGAGGTGAGCCGCCACAGCATCGCCCAGGCCCTCGCGGAGTGGTCCCCAGCGGACCGGGAACGGCTCGCGACGCTGTTCGGGCGGATGGTGAGCGACTTCTTGGCGCACGCGGAGACGGAGATCGACGCGGGCGGTTCGTGATGTCTGGCTCGTCAGGGCGCACGAGGGAGTTGCCCACCGGACTTCCGACCGCATGGTCTCCAGGCGGATCGCCCTCAATCGAGCCAGGGCGCCAGTTCGTGTACGGGATCTTCCTGTTCGTCGGTGCGGGAGCCGGGACCGGCGTCACCGCGTAGATGTCACCGTGTGGCCCTGGCATCCCTGATCGAGCCGATGCTCGCCGGCCCGACGACGGCTGCCCCCGGACTCGTCATGTTCCAGTCCCGCCGGGCCGCAGACCCCGCCGGCGCCTTCCCCGGCCGCGCTGATCTTTGACGCCGGCCTGCGGCCCCAGTATTTGACCGGCAGGTCAAGTACTGGCTACGGTAGCGGTATGGGCAGGCCGAAGGGCTTCGAGCCGGACGTGGTCATCGCGCAGGCGATGGAGACGTTCTGGACCAAGGGCTACACCGAGACCTCCCCGGCCGACCTCGCGGAGGCGACCGGAGTGGCCAAGGGCAGCCTGTACCACTCCTTCGGTTCCAAGCGTCAGCTGTTCGGCAAGGTGTTGGACCTCTACGGACGGACACGTTCCGAGCAGGCCGAAGAGTTCCTCTCGCGGCCGGGCACCGCCAAGGAGCGCATCCGCGCCTACTTCGTGCTGCTCATGGACGCGGACCTGGACGGGCCGGTCCGGCGCGGGTGTCTGGCGCAGAACACGATCGGGGAGCTCGGCGGACGGGACGCGGAAGCCGCCCGCGCGGTGCTCCGCATGGAGGAGGGGCTGATCGAGCTCCTCGCCGCCCGTATCGCGCAAGGGCAGCGGGATGGCGACGTCGACCGGGGTGTCGACGTCGGAGCGCAGGCACTGTTCCTCCAGAACACCCTCGCCGGGCTGCGGGTCATGGCCAGGACGTTCGACCGGCCGGCGCTCCATCGGATCATCGACACGGCCCTGACGGGCCTCTGAGAAACGACACTTCGGGCGACGGCCCTTTTTATGCCCTAATTTTTGACCTCAAGTTCAAGAATCTGTAGTTCTCCGAGAAAGGGAGATCATGGACCTCGGTATCAGCGGAAAGACCGCTCTGGTCACCGGTGCGAGTCGCGGCATCGGCCTCGCGATCGCTCGGACCCTGGCCGCGGAGGGCGTCCGGGTGGTGGGTGCCGCCCGGACGGTCACCTCCGAGCTGGAGGAGGTCGCCGCCGCGGCCATCTCCGTCGACCTCAGCACCCGCGACGGGGCGACCTCGGTCGCCGATCGGGCGCGCGCCGCGGTCGGCGGGATCGACTTCCTCGTCAACAACGTCGGCGCGGGCGACCCGGACGGGCTGACCGTCGGCACAGTCCTCGACATCGACGACGAGCAGTGGCAGCGGATATTCGATCTCAACCTGTTCAGCGCGGTGTGGACCACCAAGGCGGCGTTGCCGAGCATCCTGGAACGCAAGGGCGCGATCGTGAACATCTCCTCGATCAACGCCCGCGTGCACACCGGCACGCCGGTCGGCTACGCGGAGGCCAAGGCGGCGCTGACCCAGTTCGGCAAGCGGCTCAGCGAGGAACTGGCGCCGCGCGGTGTCCGCGTGAACACCGTCCCCCGGGCACCGTGGCCAGCCGGCTGTGGACCGACCCCGACGGTTTCGGCGGCAAGGTCGCCGCCACACTCGGAATCGACCACGACACCCTGCTCGCCTCTCTGCCCGGGTACTCCGGCATCGCCTCGGGACGCCTCACCGAACCCGAGGAGGTGGCCGACCTGGTCGCCTTCCTGCTGTCGGAACGCGCCGCCAACATCCATGGCGCCGACCACGTCATCGACGGCGGCACTCTCAAGGCCGCCTGACAGCGGCATGCCCGCCCGGCCGCTCGTCCCCTCCCAACGTTCACCCCACAACCGGAGGTTTCACCGTGGACTCCACCCCGCACTTGTTGTCCGCTTCGAACGACGTACCCCTGAGGGCGACCGTGTTCGTCGGCCACTGGCCGACGATCCCCGCCCAGGAGAACGCCGAGGTCCCGCCCGGCACGTTCTCGCCGACGACCGCGACACTGATCAGCGGCCCCACCGAGATCGTCCTGATCGACGCCCTGCACCTCAAGGCCGAGGTGCGGGAGCTGGGTGATCTCATCGAGCGGACCGGCAAACGCCTGACCACCGTCTACATCACGCACGACCACGCCGACCACTACCTCGGCATCGGCCCGCTCCTGGAGCGTTTCCCCGGCGCGAAGGCGGTCACGCTGCCGCACATCCTGGAATCGATGCG
The DNA here is from genome assembly GCF_001419795.1 of Streptomyces niveiscabiei. GTDB lineage: Bacteria > Actinomycetota > Actinomycetes > Streptomycetales > Streptomycetaceae > Streptomyces > Streptomyces niveiscabiei. The sequence continues at coordinate 11,774 of NZ_LIRL01000109.1, read as the reverse complement.
CGACACCTGGGACGCCCAGGCGGCGCAGTGGAAGCTGATGTTCGGCGACAAGGCCGTGCCGCACGGGCCGATGCCCGAAGCGCTGGAGGGCACGACCCTGTACGTCGACGGCTCGCCGGTCGACGTCATCCCGGTCAAGCAGGCCGACATCCACCCCGCGAGCATCGTCCACGTTCCGGCGATCGACGTCGTCGTCGCGGGCGACGCGATCTACAACGAGACCTTCCCCATGCTCGCGCTCTCGACCCCCGACGAGTGGAGGGACTGGCTCGACACGCTCCAGGTCATCGAGGACCTCGCGCCGCGCATGGTCGTTGCCGGGCACCGTCGTCCCGACGGCGACGACCATGCCGTCGCGGCCATGATCAGTCAGACCCGGTCGTTCATCCACGACTTCGCCGCCGCATCCGAGGTCGCCAAGGGCACCGGTGAGCTCTTCGGCATGATGAAGGCTAAGTACCCGCGCCACGCCAACGACTGGAGCCTGCTGGTCTCGGCGCACGCGACGACGCAGCGAAACGGCTCAGCTTCGTAGAGCGGCTCGATGCCGGGCCCCGCCGCGTACGAGCTGCCCAGCGCGAGAACGGCGCCCATGCCCCGCGCGCCGTCCGCGCAGAAGCGACGCGGAGGCGAACGCGCCGACAGAAGTGGCCCGACGCCGCTGTCAGCCTGCTCGGACGCCCTCGTACAGGGCGATGGTCTCCCGCGCCCTGCGAACCAGCACCTCACGCAGTTCGGCCGGCTGAAGGACCTCGACGGCGGGACCGAAGAGGAGCAGCTGTTCAGCCGAGCCGAGCGAAGGGAACCTCACCTCCAGTCGCACCGGATCGGTGCTCTCGGCATCGGCCGGTTCCCGCGGCGGCGGGGCGGCGAGCTCCGCACCGTGCAGAGCCAGGAACTTCGCCAGCATGGGGCGCTGGACCTGCACCGTCACACGCACCGGCGTGGGCACGTTGTCGACCCTGTGTCGCAGGCTCTCCCACAGCTCGGCCAGCTCCACCCCGCTGCGCCGTCGGACGGGATCCTCGGTGACCGTCGCCGAGAGCATCCGGTCCGCCCGGAACATCATGGGCTTTCCGCGGTGATCGGCGATCAGGTACCAGATACCCGCCTTGCTGACCAGTCCGTACGGATCGAGGGTGTAGGAGCGGATCTGGGCGTCGCGGCCGTGACGGTAGCGCAGTCGCAGCCGCCGGTCGTCGAAGACCGCGGCCTGGAGCACGCCGAGGTCGACGGTGAGCTGCTGAGGGCTGCCGCGCCAGCGCACGGGGTCGATGAGGATGCGGCGGCTGGCGAGATCGGCGTCGCCGCGAAACGGGGCGGGCACGGCGGCCATGACCTTGCGCAGTGCCGAGCCGATCGCCTGGCCCAGTCCCAGGTCGGCGTGGGCGCGGTCGGTGACCAGGACGAACAGGGCGCGGGCTTCGTCGGCCGTCAGGCCGGTGACATCGGTGCGGTAGCCGGGAAGCAGGGCGATGCCGCCGTTGCAGCCTCGCTCGGCGTACACGGGCACACCGGCCGCGGACAGTGCCTCGACATCGCGGAAGATGGTCCGGACCGACACTTCCAGGCGCGCGGCCAGGTCGGTCGCGGGCATCTGCCCGTAGGTCTGCAACAACAGCAGCAGCGACAGCAAGCGGTCGGATTTCATACTCCAAGAATGACCTGGATACATGACGGCACATGTCATGTATCCGGTCGTACGTTCATGGGGCAACAGCACGCGGCCCGGCACCGGAGCGAGCCGGCCGATCCACCTTGAAGGAAGGGAGCGACATGTCGAACTCAACAGCCGGCATGCACATCGAGCGGACCCCGGACGAGCGTTTCGAAGGCCTCGCCGACTGGCCGTACGAGCCGCACTACGTCACGGTCGGCGACGGTCTGCGGATGCACTACGCCGACGAGGGGCCGGCCGACGGTCCGGTCGTGGTCCTCGCGCACGGCGAGCCGTCCTGGGGCTATCTGTACCGCAAGATGATCCCCGGCCTGGTGGCAGCGGGCCGACGGGTCCTGGTCCCGGATCTGATCGGCTTCGGCCGCTCGGACAAGCCGGTCGACCGGGCCGCGTACACCTACGAGTCCCACATCGCCTGGACCGGTGACTGGCTGGACCAGCTCGGTCTCACCGACATCACCCTGTTCGGCCAGGACTGGGGCGGCTACATCTTCAACGTGCACGTCGGGCTCACGCCCGACCGGTTCGTGGCCGTGGTCGCCTCCAACACCGGTCTGACCGACCCGGATTTCATGGCCTCGCTGACCGAGGAGCAGTTCGCGCAGGGATTCAGCGCGTTCCTGGAATGGCGGGAGATGTCCGAGGCACCCGACCTGACCGCTTCGCGGGCGGTGGCCGGCGCGCTGAGCGTGAGCGGTGACGTCCTGACCGAGGAGGAGGCAGCCGCTTACGACGCCCCCTTCCCCTCCGAGCGGTACTTCGCCGGAGCACGGCAGTTCCCGCACCTCGTCACGCTCGATACCCCGGAACCGCTCGCGGCGACGCTGCGCAGTGCCTGGGCCGGGCTGGAAGCCTTCGACAAGCCGTTCCTGACCGCCTTCGCCGAACACGATCACATCTCGCGCCCCTTCGAGGGAATCTTCCAGGCCCGCGTCCCGGGTGCGAAGGGGCAGAAGCACGTGAGGGTTCCCGACGCCGGTCACTTCCTGCAGGAGCAGCAGCCCGGCCTGCTGGTCGAGGCCATCCTCAGCCTCGGCTGACAGCCCACCTCGGGGGTCGCTTCAAGATCCGGTCCTCGGAGGGGCCTTCCCGGTGACCGATTCCTTTGTCCACCTGCACAATCACACCGAGTACTCGATGCTCGACGGTGCCCAGCGGCTGAGGCCGATGTTCGCCGAGGCCGCCCGGCAGGGCATGCCCGCCATCGCGATGAGCGACCACGGCAACATGTTCGGTGCGTACGAGTTCCAGCAGGTCGCCAAGGGCTTCGACGGCGTCAAGCCGATCATCGGGATCGAGGCGTACGTCGCCCCGTCCGGGCGCCGTAACCGCACGCAGGAGTTCTGGCCCGGCGCAGGCCGCTACACCCATATGACGATGTGGGCCCGCAACGCCCAGGGCCTGCGCAACCTGTTCCACCTGTCGAGCGAGGCCAGCTGCACGGGGCAGTTCCCGGCCGGCAAGCCCCGCATGGACATGGAGCTGATCTCGGAGCATGCCGAGGGCGTCATCGGGACGACCGGGTGCCCCTCCGGTGCGGTCCAGACCCGGCTGCGCCTGGGCCAGTACGACGAGGCGCGCCACGTCGCGGCCTGCTACCAGGACATCCTCGGCAGGGAGAACTACTTCCTGGAGCTGATGGACCACGGCCTGGCCCTGGAGCGCGACGTCCGCAGCGACCTGCTGCGTCTGGCGAAGGACCTGGGCATCCCGCTGCTGGCGACGAACGATGCCCACTACGTCCTCGAGGAGCACGCGGACGCCCACGACAACCTGCTGTGTATCCAGGTGGCGAAGAACAAGGACGATGCGAACCGGTTCAGGTTCAACGGCACCGGCTACTACCTCAAGACCGCCGCCCAGATGCGGGAGTTGTTCGCCGACCTGCCCGAGGCGTGCGACAACACCCTGCTGGTCGCGGAGCGCATCGAGTCCTACGAGGAGGTCTTCGCCCCGGGGGACGAGATGCCGCAGTACCCCGGCGTCCCCGAAGGGCGGACCCAGGAGTCGTGGCTGCGACAGGAGTGCCTCAAGGGTCTGGCCATGCGGTACGGCTCCCCGGTCCCCGGCGAGGTGATGGAGCGTTTCGAGACCGAGATGAACGTCATCGGCCCGACGGGGTTCTCCTCGTACTTCCTGGTCGTCGCGGATATCTGCCGGTACGCCCGCGCCCAGAAGATCCCGGTCGGGCCGGGCCGCGGTTCGGCACCGGGGTCGATCGTGGCGTACGCGATGCGCATCACCGAACTGTGCCCGCTGGAGCACGGGCTGCTCTTCGAGCGGTTCTTGAACCCCGAGCGGATCGACCGGCCGGATGTGGACCTCGACTTCGACGACCGTCACCGCGAGCGCATGGTGCGGTACGTGGTTCAGAAGTACGGCGAGGAGTACACGGCGCTGGTCAACACCTTCGGCAGGCTCAAGGCGAAGAACGCCGTCAAGGACACCGCGCGTCTGCTGGGCTACCCGTTCTCGCACGGTGAGCGGATCACGAAGGCCCTCCCGCAGGACCCGAGGGGCGAGGCGGTCCCGCTGCCCGGGATCTTCGACCAGGACCACCCCCGCTACGGGGAGGCCGGCGAGATCCGTGCCCTGTACGAGAACGAACCCGATGTGCGCCGGGTCCTCGACGCGGCGATGGGCGTCGAGGGGCTGATCCGTAACACCGGGGTCCATCCCTCGGCGGTCGTCCTGTCCAAGACCCGCCTGACCGACCGTATCCCCCTGCACATGCGCCCCAGGGACGGCATGAGGATCACCGGATTCGACTACCCCGGTTGCGAGGACCTGGGGCTGGTCAAGATGGACTTTCTGGGCTTGCGGAATCTCGGCGTCATCGACCACGCGATCCAGAACATCCGCGAGAACCGCGGTATCCACCTCACCACCGACACCGTCCCCGCCGACGGCGCCACCCCCATTCCCCTGGACGACGCCACCACCTTCCAGCTGCTGGCCCGGGGCGACACCGTCGGTGTGTTCCAGCTCGACGGCGCCGGCGTGCGCACCCTGCTGAAGCTGATGGAGCCCTCCCGCTTCGACGACATCGCCGCCGCCCTGGCCCTGTACCGGCCCGGCCCGATGGCCGCCCACGCGCACACCGACTACGCGCACAGGAAGACCGGCCGCCAGGAGATCACCCCGATCCACCCCGAGCTGGAAGACGCCCTGGAGCCGATTCTCGGGAACACCTACCACCTGCTCGTGTATCAGGAGCAGCTCATGGCCATCGCCCGGCAGCTCGCCGGGTACACCCTGGGCGGCGCCGACCTGCTGCGCCGCGCCATGGGCAAGAAGAGGCCCGAGGCGCTGGCCGCGGAACGGGAGAAGTTCCACGGCGGGATGCGGGACAACGGGTACTCGCAGGAGTCGATCAAGGCCCTGTGGGAAGTGATGCCGCCCTTCGCCGGGTACGCGTTCAACAAGTCCCACTCCGTCGGCTACGGCCTGGTGTCGTACTGGACGGCCTACCTCAAGGCGAACTTCCCCGCCGAGTACATGGCCGCCCTGCTCACCTCGGTCGGCGACCACAAGGACAGGGCCGCGATCTACCTCGCCGACGCCCGCAAGCTCGGCGTGCGGGTCCTGCCCCCCGACATCAACGAGTCCGTCGCGGACTTCACCGCCGTCGGCGAACACGTCCGGTTCGGGCTGCGCTCGGTGCGCAACGTCGGCGAGAACGTCATCGAATCCCTGGTCGCCACCCGTACGTCGAAGGGCAAGTACACCTCCTTTCCCGACTTCCTTGACAAGGCCGACATCGCGGCCGTGAACAAGCGGGCCGTGGAATCGTTGATCAAGGGCGGGGCGTTCGACTCGCTGCACCACACCCGCAAAGGGCTGTCCGCCGTCCACGAAGACGCCATCGACTCGGTCGTTCCGGTCAAGAAGCAGGCCGCGATCGGACAGGGCGACCTCTTCGGCGGCACCGAAGACCAGCCCTCGTTCGGCCTCGACTTCCCCATCGACGACGAAGAATGGCCGCGCAAGCAACTCCTCGCCGCCGAGCGGGACATGCTCGGCATGTACGTCTCCGCGCACCCCCTGGACGGCACCGAGCACATCCTGTCCCGCCACCGGTCCACCACCATCGCCGAGCTCACCGCGTCCGGCCGCACCGAAGGCGTCGTCACCCTCGCCGGCCTCATCACCCACGTCCAACGCAAGACGACCAAACAGGGCAAGGTCTGGGCAGTCGTCCGCCTCGCAGACCGCGACGGCGAGATGGAGATCCTGTACCTCCCCGCCACCTACCCGCTGGTCCAGTACGCGTTGACGCCGGACAGTGCCATCGCCGTCCGAGGCCGCCTCAACGAACGCGACGGGAACGTCAGCCTCGTCGGCCAGGAACTCGCCGTACTGGACATATCGCCCGCCGATACGAGGTCGGGATCAGAGCCCACCAGGGTTCGTCCGAGCACAGCCGATCCGGCGGAGGGGACAACGGACAACAGCAAACCCTGTCCGTAGTTTCTGGTCGTAGCGGTCGTGCTAGCAGTCCAGGAGGTCACCGAGCTGCACGGTGAACGGCAGCGCGGCCTCTTTGGTCGACGCGGTGCGCGGGTCGCTGACGTAGCGAGGCGCCCCAAACCCGCCGCACTGTCTCGAAGTGAGACACCCGCCCCCGCCCCCTCCGGTTCATGATCATGGAAGATTCCCCTCACTTCCCCGGAGCGTTCCCGTGCACACCGTCGAGCCCGATGTCGTGACCGACGTCCTGATCGTTGGCAGTGGCCCCGCAGGTGCCTCGGCGGCGTTGGCGCTGAGTACGTACGGGGTGGCGAACATGGTCGTCACGCGGTACGGGAGCCTCGCGGACACGCCGCGTGCGCACATCACGAACCAGCGGACGATGGAGGTGCTGCGGGACCTCGGCGTCGAGGAGCAGGTCGTCGCGCAGGCGACGCCCCAGCACCTCATGGGGAACACGACGTTCTGCACCAGCCTCGCCGGTGAGGAGCTGGGCCGGCTGCGGTCGTGGGGCAACGACCCCCGCGTACAGGCCGAGCACGACCTCGCGAGCCCCACGCGGATGTGCGACATGCCGCAGCACCTGATGGAACCGGTCCTGGTGGACGCGGCGATCGCGCGCGGCACGGTGTTCCGGTACAGCACGGTCTACAAGTCGTTCGTGCAGGACGAGTTCGGCGTGACGGTGACCGTCGAGGACCGGGTGCGCGGCGACGAGTACACGATCCGCGCGAAGTACCTGATCGGCGCGGACGGCGGCCGTTCGCAGGTCGCCGAGGACGCCGGGCTCCCGACGGTCGGCCGGATGGGCGTGGCCGGCAGCATCAACATCGTCTTCGACGCGGACCTGACCAAGTACACCGCGCACCGCCCGTCCACCCTGTACTGGGTCCTCACGCCGGGCGCGACCGTCGGTGGCATCGGGGCGGGGCTGGTGCGGTGTGTACGGCCCTGGCACGAGTGGCTGATCGTGTGGGGGTACGACGTGGACGCGGGCGCCCCCGACCTGACCACGGAGTACGCGGAGTCGGTCGTCCGGAAGCTGATCGGGGACGACGAGATCCCGGTGACGATCAAGTCGTCGTCCGCGTGGACCGTCAACGACCTGTACGCCGAGACCTACTCCAACGGGCGTGTCTTCTGCGCCGGGGACGCCGTGCACCGCCACCCGCCGTCCAACGGCCTCGGCTCCAACACGTCGATCCAGGACGCGTACAACCTGGCGTGGAAGCTGAAGCTGGTCCTGGAAGGGACGGCGAGCCCGCGGCTGCTCGACACGTACACCGCCGAACGCGCCCCGGTGGGGCGGCAGATCGTCACCCGCGCGAACCAGTCGATCGGCGAGACCGCTCCCGTCTTCGAGGCCCTCGACCTCCTCGCCCCGCAGACCCCCGCGCAACTGCGCGCCAACATCGCCGACCGCAAGGACGCCGGAGCGGCGGCGGAGAAGCGCCGGGAGAAGCTGCGGGAGGCGATCGCCTTCAAGGCGTACGAGTTCAACGCGCACGGCGTCGACCTGAACCAGCGGTACGCCTCCGACGCGGTCGTCCCGGACGGCACGCCCGACCCCGGCTTCGACCGCGACCCGGAGCTCTACCACCAGCCGTCGTCCCGCCCCGGCGCCAAGCTCCCGCACGCCTGGATCACCTCCGGGACGCGCACCCTGTCCACGCTGGACACGGTCGGCAAGGGCCGCTTCACGGTCCTGACCGGCATCGGCGGCGAGGACTGGGTCCGCGCGGCCGACGCGCTCGGCGTGCCGTCCGTGGTCATCGGCCCCGGTCAGGAGTACGACGACCCGTACGGCGACTGGGCTCGGCTGCGGGAGGTCTCCGACGCGGGCGTGCTCCTCGTCCGGCCCGACGGGTATGTCGCGTACCGGTACGCGGGAGCGGCGAAGGATGCTGGACGCCGGTTGTCGGAGGCGCTCGGGCGGGTGCTCGGGCGGGGCTGAGGGAGTCGTATGAGTACACAGGATCTGACGGAGTCGGTGGTCGCCAGCCTTGCGGACACCCCCGACCCCCGGCTGCGCGAGCTGCTCGGCTCCCTCACCCGGCACCTGCACGACTTCGTCCGCGAGACGGGGCTGACCGGCGAGGAGTGGGAGCGGGCGATCGGCTTCCTCACCGCGACCGGGCAGACGTGCACCGACACGCGGCAGGAGTTCATCCTGCTGTCCGACGTGCTCGGCGTGTCGATGCTGGTCGAGACCGTGAACGGCGACAGCGGCCCCGGCACCGAGTCGACGGTCCTCGGGCCGTTCCACATGACCGAGTCCCCGGTGCGTGAACTCGGCGCGGACATCGACCTGTTGGGCACCGGCGAACCCTGCGTGGTGAGCGGCCGGGTGCTGTCCGGCGACGGAACTCCCCTGCCGGGCGCGGTGCTCGACGTGTGGCAGGCGAACGCCGAGGGCTTCTACGACGTCCAGCAGCCGACGTCCAACCCCCGGGCAACGGACGCGGGTTGTTCACCGCCGACGGCGAGGGACGGTTCTGGTTCCGGACGTGCGTGCCGGACGCGTACCCGATCCCCACCGACGGCCCCGTGGGCGACCTGCTGCGGGCGACCGGGCGACACCCGTACCGGCCCGCCCACATCCACTTCATCGCGTCCGCGCCGCAGCACACGCCGGTCACCACGCACATCTTCGTCGCGGGCGGCCGATACCTCGACTCCGACGCGGTGTTCGCGGTGAAGGAGAGCCTCGTGCAGGACTTCGCCACGACCGACGACCCCGCCCTGGCACGGGAGTTCGGCGTCGCGAACCCCTTCCGGCACGCCCGCTTCGACCTCGTCCTCAACCCCCGGTGACCGGCGTGGAGTTCGTGCACGACGTGCCGGGGTCGCGGGTGGTGCTGCGGTCCGGCGCGTCGACGAGCGCCGTGCCGGGGGAGGCCGAACGGCTGGGCCTGGAGCGGGTGTTGGTGGTGAGCGGGGCGCGTGGCGCGCAGGTCGCGCAGGGGGTCGCGCGGGCGCTCGGGACGGTGTGCGTGGGGGTGCACGCGGCGGCCCGGATGCACGTACCCGTCGAAGTCGCCGAGCGGGCCGTGGAGTTGGCCGGGGAACTGCGCGCCGACGGGTGCGTGGCCGTGGGCGGCGGCTCCGCGATCGGGCTCGGCAAGGCGCTCGCGCTGCGCGCCGGGCTGCCGCTGATCGCCGTACCGACCACGTACTCCGGCTCGGAGATGACGCCCGTGTGGGGGCTCACCGAGGACGGGGTGAAGCGTACGGGCCGCGATCCGGCGGTGCTGCCGCGCAGTGTCGTGTACGACCCCGACCTGACCGTCGGCATGCCGGTGGACCTGTCGGTGACCAGCGGCGTCAACGCGATCGCGCATGCCGCCGAGGGGCTGTACTCGCCGGGGGTGTCGCCGCTGCTCCAGCTGATGGCGGAGGAGGGCGTACGGGCGATGGCGGGCGCGCTTCCCGAACTGGCCTCTGCTCCGGGCGACTTGGCGGCCCGGGGCCGGGCCCTGTACGGGGCCTGGCTGTGCGGGGCGGTGCTGGGGTCGACCGTCATGGGCCTGCACCACAAACTGGCGCACGTCCTGGGCGGCACCTTCGGGCTGCCGCACGCCGAGACGCACACGGTGCTGCTGCCGTACGTCCTCGCCTTCAACTCCCCTGCCGCGCCGGACGCGTTGACCCGGCTCGGGCGGGCGTTGGGTGCGGAGGAATCGGTGGGGGCGCTGCGGGAGTTGTGCGGGAGGCTCGGGGCACCCCGGTCGTTGGGTGAACTCGGGCTGACCGAGGGGGACTTGGGGCGCGCGGTGGAGCTGGCCGTGGGGACGGCCTACCCGAATCCGCGCGAGGTCACGGCGGACGGCGTGCTGGGGGTGCTGCGCGACGCCTTCGCAGGGCGGGAACCGAGGGGACGGTGACGGGGTTCGCGCAACCGGCGTACAGGGAAACCGAGTTGGCCGGCCAAGGAACCCCACCCGCCCGACCGTGAGGGCCGTACCGGCGCTCGCGGATCATATTCAGGAACTCAGGAAGGTGACACAACATGGCCCTCGGACTGCTCCGGCGCCGACGGGACAAGGGCGCGGCGGCCGATACCGGGCTGCGGCTGGCGCTGCCCGCGGGCGCGGGCTCGGTCGGGTGGACGATCGTCGACCCCGTGGACCAGCCGATGGGCGCGGTCGAGGTGACGATCACCGCGCTCGACACGCACCAGGTGGCCGCGCGCGGCATCACGGACCCCTACGGGTTCTTCGTCGCCGTCCTGCCGCCCGGCCGGTACAGCATGCTGGCCATCGCGGAGGGGCTGAACCCGCACCGGGAGACCGTCGACGTGCTCGGCGGCCACAGCCCGGCGCCCGGTCTGGTCCGGCTCCAGCCGGCCCGCCAGCTCCCGCTCCCGCCGCCCGGCGGCTGGGCGTTCGACCCGCCGCACACCGCGATCCGCTTCATCGCCAAGCACGTCGGCATGGCGCACGTGCACGGCCGGTTCGAGCGGTTCGACGGCGCGATACGCGTCGCGCCGGACATGAGCGACTCCAGCGTCCACGTCCGCATCCACGCGGACAGCATCAACACGGGCAACAACACCCGCGACAACCACCTGCGTTCGGCGGACTTCCTCGACGTCGAGCGCTATCCGTACGTCGACTTCCGCAGCACCCGCTTCGCCTACCGCGGCGGCAGCAAGTGGACCCTCCAAGGCACCCTCACGATGCACGGCGTCAGCCGCTCCGTGTCCCTCGACACGACCTACCTCGGCACGGTCAACGGCGGCTACGGCGAGGAACTCCGCTGCGCCGCCCTCGCCACGGCCGAACTCCACCGCGAGGACTACACCCTCAACTGGCGCTCCATGCTCGCCCGGGGCATCGCGGTGGTCGGCCCCACGGTCCAGCTGGAACTGGACGTCCAGGCGATGTACCGCTCACCGGACATGCCTACGCCGCCGGAGTAATGGCCCCGGCCCGGACGGGTTCCCCCGACACCGGGGGAGCCTGTCCCGCAGGGTGGGGCTTCGGGGTGCGAGGGGGCTGTCACGGGGCCGGGGCGCGGTGGAGGCGAGGGCTTTGGTTGCCTCTTCAACCGTTCCCGGTACGGTGAGAGGTGCCATGACGATCGCAGAACAGCTTCCGGCCCTTACCCGACTTCGCCATGCGCGGGAGCTGTTCCTTGCGGGCGGGACGGTGCCTGAGGGGGTGCCGGAGGAGGTCGTGGCGGCCTGGCGGCGGGCCCGGTTCCATGGGGTACGGCGGGACGCGGGCGGGGAAGTGGCGCCGGTCGTGGGCGCGGTGCCCGTGCTGGAGGCGGCCCGGCCGGTGCTGGAGCGGCTCGCCTCCGCGTTGGACGGGCGGTCGGCGCTCGTGTTCACCGACGCGCGGCTGAGGGTGCTGTGGAGCGGGGGCGTCCATCCGCACGGACGCCCGTGCGCGGACCTCTCCGAGGAGCGCGTCGGCCCCAACAGCGCGGCCATCGCGCTGCGGACCGGGCGCCGCGCCGAGGTCCACGGGCCTGAACACTTCCTGGACGACTGGCAGGAGACGTCCGCCGTCAGCGCACCCGTCCGCGCACCGGGTACCACCCGCCCGGTCGGCACGGTCACCGTCGCGACCCGGCTCTGCGAGGCCTGCATGGGCCAGACCCCCGACGCCCACCCTTCGCC